>CABXZZ010000011.1 GCA_902516825.1 uncultured SAR116 cluster alpha proteobacterium | reverse complement strand
CCAAAAATTTTATACTTGCCCTTAATCATCCCATATTTGAAGAATACCCCAGCCAATTTGATATTCTATTAACAAGAAAAGCAAAACAAGTCCAACTTAACGTAGATATTGATCCTCACGAACAGCTCATTATTGCCTGAAATAAATGTCAAAGTTTGAAATCAATCGAACTTTCATAAGTAATTTAAAATGAGGAGATTTGAAAATTCTTAAATTTAGATTTTTATTTTTCTTTTTTAAAATCGTTCACGCCTTTTTTTACTTCTTGCTTTAAGTTCCTGTACTTTTCGCCAGCAACACGGCTTCCTTTTAGTAGTGCTGGTTTAGCTTTGATGGCTGCTTTGGTAGTAATCTCCTTTACCTGTTGCTGTATTGCAGGATTTCGAGCTACATACTTAAGGGCTGTTAATGCAAGTTTTCTAAAAATCATTATTAATCTATTTGTTAATTGGGTTTTTTGAAACAAATTATTCTGTAACACCTAAGTTACGAGTATAGCATTTTATTGCACAAGATGATATTACTTGTAGCAAAAATACTCAGGAAAAAAACTTTATGATTCCCCGTTATTCAAGACCAGAAATGACACAAATCTGGTCTGAGCATTCCAAGTTTCAAATCTGGTTTGAAATTGAAGCACATGCTTGTGATGCTCAGGCCAAACTTGGGGTAATTCCACATTCTGCTGCACAAACCATTTGGAAAAAAGGCAAATTTGATATTGACCGTATCAATGAAATTGAACGTGAAACCAAACATGATGTAGTTGCCTTCCTAACTAATCTTGCAGAATATGTAGGTGCAGATGCACGGTTCGTGCATCAAGGAATGACCTCCTCTGATATATTAGACACAACTTTGTCTGTTCAGCTTGCACGTGCAGCAGATATCCTCCTCGCTGGCTTAGACAGAGTTCTATCAGCACTGAAAGCTCGTGCGACAGAGCATAAATATACACCAACTATCGGTAGGTCTCACGCCGTTCACGCAGAACCTACAACCTTTGGGATAAAACTTGCTCGTTTCTATGCTGAATTTGAAAGAAATAAGTCGAGATTGCAGAGTGCAAAACAAGAAATTTCAACCTGCGCAATTTCTGGTGCTGTCGGCACTTTTGCGCATATTGATCCCATGGTAGAGAGTTATGTTGCTGAAAAAATGCAACTTCATATCGAACCTGTATCCAGTCAGGTAATCCCACGTGATAGGCATGCTATGTTTTTTGCGGTACTAGGCGTTATTGCAAGCTCGGTTGAGAATCTAGCTATTGAAGTTCGTCATTTACAACGAACAGAGGTACGTGAAGCAGAAGAATTCTTTTTTGCAGGACAAAAGGGCTCTTCTGCAATGCCTCACAAACGCAATCCTGTATTGGCCGAAAATTTAACCGGTCTTGCACGCCTGGTTCGCTCTGCTGTTATACCAGCTCTTGAAAATGTCGCCCTTTGGCATGAACGTGATATCTCACATTCCTCTGTGGAGCGCATGATAGGACCAGATGCAACTGTTACACTTGATTTTGCATTAAATAGACTGGCAGGCGTAGTAGAAAAACTAGTTGTATATCCGGAACAAATGAAAGTTAATTTAAATTCACTTGGAGGCCTTTTGCATTCACAGCAGATATTATTAGCGCTAACCCAAAAAGGTGTTAGCCGTGAAGATGCCTACCGACTAGTTCAGAAACATGCAATGGATGTTTGGAAAACAGGAGGCAGTTATTTGGATAGGATGAAGTCTGATGATGAGGTAGGACAATATCTTACCAATTTAGAACTTGAACAATTATTTGATATAAAACAACATCACCAACATGTGGACACCATTTTCAAAAGAGTTTTTGAGAGTTGAGCTAGCTTATTTCTGTTTTTAAAAAAATTATTTTAAATTCTTGACGTTCTTTTATTAGGAAAAATATGAAATTACTTTATGAGGGCAAAGCAAAAAAACTATTTACAGGGCCCGATACTGGTACTGTTATTCAGTATTTCAAAGATGATGCCACTGCATTTAATGCACAAAAAAGAGATACTCTCATTGGAAAGGGTATTTTAAATAATTATATAAGCAGCCGTATTTTTGAAGGATTAAATCAAACTGATATTCCGCATCATTTTATCCGACAATTATCTGACAGAGAACAGCTGGTAAAAGAAGTTCAGATAATCCCAATTGAAGTGATCGTACGAAAGGTTGCGGCGGGCTCTATTTGCAGGCGCCTTGGACTCAAAGAGGGTGAGCCCTTAGCAAATACATTGATTGAATTTTGTCTTAAAGATGATTTTCTTGGCGACCCAATAATTTCAAGGGAGCATATAGAAGTGATGGAGCTTGCTGATGAGTTTGAGATGGATGCTATGACCTCTATGGCATTTCGCGTAACAGATTTTCTAACGGGCCTATTTTCTATGATTCAAATACAACTGATAGATTTCAAAATAGAATTTGGCAGATTGAACACAGTCGGGGATTTTCGTGAGGTTATTCTTGCAGATGAAATCAGCCCTGATAATTGTCGGCTATGGGACATGAAAACTGACGAGAAGCTTGATAAAGACAGATTCAGGCAAGATCTTGGTGGTTTAATCGAATCCTATACAGATATTGCAAACCGAATGTCTATAAAACTGCCTAAATTAAAGGCAGAGGTTTAAGCCTATAGTTAAATACTACTATTTAGGTATAAAAAAGGGGTTATCATGCGGATAACGATTACAATCGAAAAAAAGCCGGGTGTACTAGACCCTGAGGCACAAGCCATAAATAAGGCACTCTCTTCCCTTGGTTTTGATGATCTGCAAAACGTCACCATGGGTAAGCAAATTACAGTCTCCATAGATACCGATAATAAAGAGCACGCAAGATACAGAGCTGCAAAAATGTGCGAATCTCTACTGGCCAATACAGCAATCGAATCCTACACAATAGAAATTAATGAGCCATCATGAGAGTTGCGATAATCGTATTCCCAGGCTCTAACTGTGACCGTGATATGATGGTTGCCATAGAAACGCTTACCGGGAGAAGACCTGCGTTAATTTGGCATAAACAGACTAATCTTCAACCAGTTGATCTTGCTGTCATTCCTGGTGGTTTTTCGTTTGGCGATTATTTGCGATGTGGTGCTCTTGCAGCGCATGCTCCTATTATGAACGCTCTTCTTGACCATGCAGCAAGAGGGGGTGCTATTTTAGGCGTATGTAATGGATTTCAAATATTAATTGAGGCAGGCATGCTACCTGGGTTTCTTACCCGCAATAAAGAGCTTAAATTTGTCTGTAAACAAACTTCTTTGGCTATAAACTCAGATGCATCATGTGAGTTTATAAAATCCCTTGATAGTAGTGAAAAGCTACAAATACCTGTTGCTCATAATGAAGGAAATTTTTTTGCTGACCCAGTGACCTTGGATAACATTGAGTCAAATGGTCAAGTCGTTTTAAGGTACGTTAATGAGGATAAAAAAAATTCTGGCAACCCAAATGGCTCATTGAATGATATAGCCGGAATATGCTCTTCTAATGGAAAAATTCTAGGTATGATGCCACACCCTGAGCGGGCAATGGGTGCGGGGCATGAAAGTGCAGATGGAAAAAAGTTACTTCAATCAATCTTTGAGGCAATAGAAGCATGAATGAGCTAATAGAAATGGGGTTTGAAAACGCCGCTTCCATGGGTCTTTCAAAAGAGGAATGGGAGCGTGTATGTACGCATTTGGGGCGACTTCCAAATGTATGTGAACTTGGAATTTTCTCTGCCATGTGGTCTGAACATTGCTCCTATAAATCATCTAAAAAATGGCTGAAGACGCTACCCACAGAAGGAGAGCATGTTATTCAAGGGCCTGGCGAGAATGCAGGTGTTGTTAATATTGGTGACGGGCTTGCCGTAGTATTTAAAATTGAAAGCCATAACCATCCCTCTTTTATCGAGCCTTATCAGGGGGCTGCCACTGGAGTGGGCGGTATCTTACGTGATGTGTTTACAATGGGCGCACGACCTATTGCATTGCTGAATGCACTTCGCTTTGGAGAGATAGACCATGAGAAAACACCTCATCTTGTCTCCGGCGTAGCAGCTGGAATTGGCGGTTATGGAAATTGCATTGGCATACCAACCGTAGGCGGTGAAGTTGAATTTGATGCCTCTTACAATGGTAATATTCTTGTAAATGCGATGGCTGTTGGTCTTGCTCATAGTGATCGAATTTTTTATTCTGCAGCATCTGGTGCAGGGAACCCTGTTGTCTATGTTGGTGCAAAGACAGGGCGAGATGGGATCCACGGGGCGACGATGGCTTCTACGGAATTTAGTGATGAAATAAAATCAAAACGACCTACTGTTCAGGTAGGCGATCCGTTTACAGGCAAATTACTCATGGAGGCTTGTCTTGAATTAATGGCAGCAGATGCTGTTATTGCAATTCAGGATATGGGTGCTGCTGGGCTTACTTCTTCGTCGGTTGAAATGGCGGCAAAAGGCAATCTTGGGATGGAAATAGACCTTGATCTAGTTCCAGTAAGAGAGACCAAGATGTCTGCTTACGAAATTATGCTGTCTGAAAGTCAGGAGCGGATGCTAATGGTAATCGATCCAAGTCAAGCTGAAATAGCGCGACAAATTTTCAATAAATGGGATCTCGATTTTATGCCAATTGGACAGGTCACAGAGACAAATAGATTAATTCTTCTAAAAGATGGAGAAGTTGCATGTGATATTCCTCTTGCACCTCTAGTAAATGACGCGCCTGAATATGATCGGCCTCATATTTCACCAAAAATTCCACAAGAAGTTCCAGCGCATAAACTAATACAGGACATATCCATTTCTGCTGCCTTGAAAATGCTAATTGGAAGCGAGGATTTATGCTCACGCAGATGGATTTATGAGCAATATGATAGCCATATTATGGCTGATACTATTATCGGGCCTGGCAGTGATTGTGCACTGACACGTGTTTATGGGACAAATAAGGCGCTCGCATTAACTGTTGACTGCACGCCAAGATACGTGGAGGCAGACCCTTACAATGGTGGTAAACAAGCGGTGGTAGAAGCTTATAGAAATATCGTTGCTGCTGGCGCAACGCCTCTTGCTGTCACTAATAACTTAAATTTTGGTAATCCAGAAAAGCCGGAAATTATGGCGCAACTTGTACAGAGTGTTACAGGAATAAAGGATGCATGTGAGTTTTTATCAACCCCTGTTGTTTCAGGAAATGTATCATTATATAATGAAACAGCTGGAAACGCGATTAAACCATGCCCTGTTATTGGAATGGTTGGGCTAATTAACGACTGGCAGAATGCAGGCACAATTGCGTTACCCTCAAAAGCAACCTTATTCATCATAGGACAGGACGCAACTACGAATAGTGGTTGGTTATCAAATAGTATTTATGCAAAATCGCTCGCAAAGCATGTTGGTGGTGCACCTCCGCAAATTGACTTAGAGGCAGAGTTACAAATAGGCTTATTCATTCTTGGCTGCTATCAACAAAAATTAGTTCAAGCAGCTCATGATATATCTGATGGCGGTATGCTGGTTGCTCTTGCTGAGATGATGCTAGCCGGAAATCATGGAGCGGATATAACGCTACCCAACACGCTTGACCCTCATAGCTGGTGTTTCGCAGAAAACCAATCTAGCTATATTATTGCAACAAAAAACCCAGTTGAATTAAGGTGTAATGCAGAGCAAGCACAAATCCCCTTTATTCATTTTGGTAAATCGATTTCAACACAAGAATTGAAAATCTCAAACGGGGATATTATATCACTAGATGAGATAAGAGATAGCTATGAGACTGGTCTAAGTAACCGCTTAGAGAAATAGGTACATGGCAAGAGGATATATAACCCATAATGGCAATGCAGGCACATGAAATTGAAGAATTAATTATCAAGGCTTTCCCTGATGCTATTGTTAAGGTTGAGGATATGGCCGGGGATGGTGACCATTACTCATGCTATGTTGAAACAAAAGAATTCGCTGGCAAATCAAGAGTTCAGCAACACCAAATGATATATCAAGCGCTTGATGGCCGAATGGGCAGTACATTACACGCCCTTGCGCTACAAACTAAAATTCCGTCATAATAAATATGTTTTAAGAAAGTGAGTATAAAAATGAGCACCCTAGAACCCGCTATCACAGAACGCATACAAACAGAAATAAACAGCCAAGATGTCGTTCTTTTCATGAAAGGAACCCCTGTGTTACCACAATGTGGCTTTTCAGCCGCTGTGGTTGGCGTTTTAACCCATTTGGGCGTTCAATTCAGAGGCGTTAATGTCCTTGAAGATAATGATATCCGTGAAGGGATTAAAACATTTTCTGACTGGCCGACAATCCCTCAGCTTTATGTAAAGGGTGAGTTCATGGGCGGGTGTGATATTGTAAAAGAAATGTATGAAACAGGTGAATTGATGGAAATGTTTAACACCCACGGTGTTGACATATCACCGCAGTGAACAGTGCCATATAGACCGCAATAATTTTTCAAAATATTTAATATAAAAAAACCGCGCCTTATCGAGCACCTTCATCAAAATTATTTGTTTTTTTTAACGTGAATAGTATTCCACAACCAGATTTGGCTCCATCATAACTGGGTACGGAACTTCATCAAATGATGGAACCCGAATATACTTGGCCGAACGCTTATCATGATCAACCTCAATATATTCAGGCACATCGCGCTCATTTGATACCATTGCTTCAAGAATAGCTGGTATGTCTTTGACTTTTTCTTTGACCTGAATTTCATCGCCTACACGAAGCATTACAGAGCCAATATTACAGCGTTTTCCATTTAATGTTACATGGCCATGGTTAATGAGCTGGCGAGCAGCAAATACCGTTGGGACAAGTTTCGCGCGATACAACACTGCGTCAAAACGTGATTCTAAAATACCGATTAGGTTCTGACCAGTATCACCTTTGCGTCTTGCTGCTTCGATGTAGTATTTCTTAAATTGTTTCTCACCAATATTGCCATAATATCCCTTCAGCTTCTGCTTGGCCATAAGCTGGATACCATAATCAGTCGGCTTTTTGCGACGCTGTCCGTGTTGACCAGGCGCGTAAGAGCGAGCGTTTAGTGGTGATTTTGTGCGTCCCCAAAGATTTACGCCCATACGGCGGTCAATTTTATGTTTAGAGTTACGACGCTTATGTTCGACTTTTGGAGCCATTCTAATCTTCCTTTTATTTATTTGTCCCGGTAGTGCCTCAAATTTCAGGCCGGGATGCTGCCATTAATCACCCACATCCAACGTTCCCAGGATTAGCGCTCGTGATACCCAAAACAGGAAGCTGCGTCAAGAAAATAAGCTATTTTTGCTTATCAAATAAGGTTAATATTCCATGCCAAGTTAGAAGCTCCTGTTTTGTTAACTGGGCTTTTATAAAAAAATTTCTCATATTACGTTTTACAGTAGATGCTTTTTCCTGCGCTGTAAAAAAACCTCTATTTTCCAGAAGATTATCAAACCTATCAAAAAAATAGGCCTGTTCCTGAACAGTTGCTTTAGATTTTAGAATTGTTTGCTTATCCTTCAAATTTTTTGGCGGCAGTTCTGTGTCTTTACTGGCATTGATTGAAGATGGAGGCAGAGCTGCCATCATCGCAAATTCCCAGCACATTATCATTACTGCCTGCGCAAGATTCAAAGAGTTACTTTCAGGATTCAGGTGTGCGGCTACGATAAAATCAGCAAAGACGATTTCATCATTAACCAGTCCAACCCTTTCTGATCCAAATAAATAGCCCGCTTTATAGGAATGCTGTGCAGACGTTTCTTTTGTCAATTTGGCGTCTTTGTCTTCGCCTATCTTAGGTGTGTATTCATCCACGACATGTTGAGCTGCCATTCGAGGGTTCAAAACCATTTTCTGAAGCTCTCTTGGCCGCGCCGTAGTTGCAAACAAGTGTGTTATATCAAAACAAGATGAAGCAAGGTCTGGATATACCGAAGTTGCCCGTAATATATCAAGCGCTTGAGTTGCCATTGGCTCAGCATCTGGATTTGGCCATCCGTCTCGTGGATTTATAAGCCTCAATTCAGCAAAACCACAATTTTTCATGGCTCTGGCTGCGGCCCCAATATTCTCCCCCAACTGCGGGTTAGAAAGAATGATAACAGGCGGTGTTATATTTAAAAAAAGCTTATTATTCATTTTATTCTTTCGATCAGGAAA
This sequence comes from uncultured SAR116 cluster alpha proteobacterium, assembly GCA_902516825.1. Classification (GTDB taxonomy): domain Bacteria; phylum Pseudomonadota; class Alphaproteobacteria; order Puniceispirillales; family Puniceispirillaceae; genus UBA5951. The sequence goes on along the minus strand of CABXZZ010000011.1, from coordinate 22,972 downwards.
ATAAAATATCAGCCTATACCAGTGGCTGATTTAGAGACTATTTTTAACAGAAGCATCTGCAGTGCCATTATTCATCAATTTCCAAACCATGCCGTCTGATAAAGCCATAACTGAGGCATCAATAATATTGGTTGACACACCGACCGTTCGCCAGATTAGATCATTCTCGTCTTTAAATTCTATTAATACACGGGTGACAGCGCCTGTTCCTTTTTGTCCCTCATGTGGCTCCAGAATTCTAACCTTAAAATCAATCAACTCCACTTCAGCCAGAGATGGATAAATCCGAATTAATGCTTTCCGAATTGCCTTATCAATTGCATTTACAGGTCCGTTACCCAACGCAACTTCGTGCTGTGAGTGTGTCCCTATTGTAATAGCTGCCGTAGCCTCTGATTCAACCACCAATATTCCTCTGGCGTTAAATCGTCTTTCATCTGTTACTCTGAAGCGACCAATCGTAAAATAATCGGGAACCTGACCTAATGCCCTTCTGGCAAGTAATTCAAAACTTGCTTCAGCAGAATCAAATGACCATCCGTTAAATTCTTTGTCTTTAATATCTCTAATCAATTTCTCTATCTTGATATCGTCTGCTGGTATTTCAATACCAACCTCGGAGAAACGAGCAATCACATTAGACCTGCCAATTTGGTCGGAAATAACGAATGAGCGCTCATTGCCCACTGTCTCAGGCGGAATATGCTCATAAGTTCTAGGATCTTTTTGAGCAGCAGAAGCATGAAGACCACCCTTATGAGCAAATGCGGCAGAGCCAACATAGGGCGCGTGTGAATCTGGCACTAAATTTAATCGATCATCAACCATCCGGGAAAGGCTAACCAATTTGGATAGCTTTTCTTTAGGCACTGAGGTAGTGAAACCCAGTTTTAACATTAAGGTTGGAATAAGCGTTATAAGGTCAGCATTTCCACATCTCTCCCCAAGGCCATTTATTGTACCCTGTACTTGCCTTGCACCAGCTTTAATAGCGGCGAGTGAATTGGCAACTGCCAAGCCAATATCATTATGACAATGAATTCCGATATTTGCGTCAGAAATATATGCTTTTGTTTGAGTCACGATATCAAATACTTCATCGGTTAACGTGCCACCATTTGTATCACACAAGATTATCCAGCGAGCCCCTCCACTAAAAGCAGCCTTCACGCATTCCAAAGCAAATTCACGATTTGCTTTAAACCCGTCAAAGTAATGCTCACAATCAAACATAGGTTCCCTGCCCTTTGCGCTTACTGCCTTAAGAGATTCTGTAATCATTCTTAAATTTTCTTCGTGTGATATATTCAATGCTGTTTTTACGTGAAAATCCCAGGTTTTACCTACTAAACATGTCGCATCCGTTGGTGCATTAATAATCGCATTAAATCCAGGGTCATTATCTGTTGACCTACCACTTCTTCTTGTCATGCCAAATGCGACTAGCGAAGATTTTGCAAGGAATGGTGGTGTCTCAAAAAACTGGTCATCTGTAGGATTTGCGCCAGGCCATCCTGCCTCTATGTAATCAATTCCAAATTCATCTAACGCTTTGCTTATGGCTATCTTATCAGAAACACTAAAATCGACACCGCGTGTCTGACCACCATCTCGAAGAGTAGTGTCAAAAAGCAATATATGATCGTCATTCATCACATTAATCTTTCTTATCTATCCTGTGTTAGTGTCATACTAAAAATTACAATACCTATCAAATATCAAAAAAAGCCTTAATAACTTTGGTCATTTTGATTATTCTCAAATGTTTTTTACTATTCTCAGTTATTTTCACTTATTCACGTTTATTTTCTCTGCCAGAGGGTACCATTTGCACTATCTAACAATTCAATTCCATTAGAAGCAAGCCTTTGTCTTATTTCGTCTGCAACAGAAAAATTCTTGTTAAGGCGGGCCATTCTGCGATCTTCAATAAGTTGTTCTATTTCTGAAACTGATAAATCTTTTATATTTGCTTCTGAGCGAAACCATTCTTCAGATGAGTAGTTAAGAAGCCCTAGCAGCTCAGCACATGCTTTAATCTCACCCGCCGCGTTTTTATCACCTTTATTTGTGTCTTTTACTTTTTGATGTAAAAACGCAAGCGCCTGCGGGGTATTTAAATCATCATCTAATATATCTATAAATTCAGATGGCGGGTTTGTGGCAACTGCATCTCCTACAGCCCTGTATAATCGGTCCAAAGCCTGTTTTGATTCAGAAACCTGCCCATCGGAATAATCTAGCGGTGCACGGTAATGTGCTGCCATTAAAGCATAACGAATAGCCTCGCCACGATGCTTAGTGAGCGCATCAGCAACTGCCATAAAATTACCAGCAGATTTGGACATTTTCTCCCCATTCACAGTCACATATCCGTTATGAACCCAATATTGCGCCATATTCTTGGTATTATGCGCACAACATGATTGTGCGATTTCATTCTCATGATGGGGAAATATTAAATCTAAGCCACCTGCGTGAATGTCAAATACCTTTCCAAGATATTTTCGTGCCATTGCAGAACATTCAATATGCCAGCCAGGCCTTCCACGCCCATACGGGCTATCCCATCCTGGCTGATTTGTATTTGAGGGCTTCCATAACACAAAATCTCCTGGATCCTTCTTGTAAGGTGCTACTTCAACACGGGCGCCAGCTATCATCTCATCCATGCTTCTTCCCGATAATTTACCGTATTCAGGCATTGTGGAAATCGAAAAAAGAATATGTCCTGATGCTTCATATGCATGCCCTGATGATATTAATTCTTTAATCATCTCCAACATCTCAGAGATATGTTGAGTCGCTCTTGGTTCCACATCTGGAGCAACAACATTCAATTCATTACAATCACGATGAAAATCAGCTATCGTCTGTTCGCATAGGCTATCTATTGTAATGCCTTTTTCCATCGCGCGCTGATTTATTTTATCATCAACATCTGTAATATTTCGTACATACATAACCTTATCATAATGATATCTCAGAAGCTTTACGAGTATATCAAAAAGCACAAGCGGGCGGGCATTGCCCACATGTATTCTGTCATAAACAGTAGGCCCGCAGGCGTAAATTCCAATTTGATGAGATACACAAGGCGTAAAGTTTTGTTTTTCTCTTGTAAGGGTATTAAAAAGGCGCAATCCGCTCATGCCGTTATCCCTGATAGCCGTTTTTGAACACGTTCGCGCCCCATATATTTAAGTAAATTCTTGACCTCTGGCCCTTCTGTTCTGCCTGTCAGGGCTAGCCGTAATGGGCGGAATAAGGCTTTACCTTTTTTACCTGATTTGTTGGATATCGCTGCAACCCAGCTCGGCCAAATTTCTGCCCTCAATTCGCCATGTGGTAGTGTCTCAACCGCAATTTTGCATAATTGAGCATCTTCAATAACAGGTTTTAATTCAGAATAACAAAGCTGCCACCAGAAATTAGCATCTTGAAAATAGGAAATATTACCACGTATGGCATTCCAGAATTCAGCATCGATTTTTGATAATTCAAATTGCTCAAACCTATGGATGACCTCTTCAAACTCGAGCTGTTGGAGAGTTTTTGAGTTAATAATACGAAGCTCGTCTGGATCAAATTTAGCAGTAGATCGCCCGAATTTTTCAAGTGAGAATTGTTCTATAATTTCATTCAACTGTCCAAATGCTTCTATTGGATCGGATGTACCAATTCTTGATAATAGAGCAATAATTGCTAATGGCTCAAATCCGTCTTCGCGCAATTGGCCAATGGATAGACTGCCTAGTCTTTTGGAAAGCCCTTGCCCATCAGCACCTGTCAGTAACGCCATATGCCCCATTTCAGGAGCGCTAGCGCCCAATGCTTCGAAAAGCTGGATTTGGGCAGCTGAATTCGTCACATGGTCTTCGCCTCTTAATATGGTTGTGATACCATGGTCGATATCATCAACCACTGAAGCAAGCGTGTAAATCACCCTGCCATCAGCACGAAGTAGAACAGGATCAGACAAGCTTGACATATGAATGCTTGATTCTCCTCTTACCAGATCCATCCATCGAACCTCTATGTCTTGCAATAAAAAGCGGTAATGTGGGTTAATATTCTGTTCTGCGTAGGCTTTTTTTTGAGCATCTGTTAAGCGCAAGGCAGCTCGGTCATACACTGGCGGCTTACCTGACATAAGCTGAGCTTTTCTTTTTAATCCCAATTCTTCTTGTGTTTCATAACAAGGATATGCACGACCATTTTCAAGCAGATTATCCAAGGCCTGTTGATATCTATCCAGCCTTTCTGATTGTCTATCTTCGCTATCCCATTTAATCCCAAGCCACTTTAAATCTATTTGAATAGTTTCCTCATATTCTGGCTTTGATCTCTGTGTATCTGTATCGTCTATCCTGAGCATAAAATGACCTCCAGATTTTTTAGCATACAGAAAATTAACTAGTGCAGTTCTCAAATTACCAACATGAAGATGTCCTGTCGGACTTGGGGCGAATCTAACTTTTGGCGATATCATTTACGAAATCCTACCTGTTATGAGATGTGGGCCTGAATCCAGAGGTTAGGGGTAGCCGTCTATCCCTACCAAATGCGCGGCGGGTGATTTTTGGTCCTGGTGCTGCCTGAAAACGTTTATATTCTGCTCTGAATAATAGCTGGCTTGCCTTTTCAACATCGCTTCTATTAAACCCTCTGCTTGTAATGGTGTCTATATCTGCCATTTCTTCTGTTAAAGCAATTAATATTGGATCGAGTATATTATATTCTGGAAGACTATCCGTGTCTTGCTGATCAGCTCTTAATTCTGCAGATGGCGGGCGTGTAATAATACGCTCTGGTATAACATTATTATTATTTAAAGAGGACAATCGAGGAATATGATGATTACGCCATTTGCAAAGCTCAAACACCGTTGTCTTCCAGACATCTTTAATAGGGGCATACCCACCACACATATCCCCATATAAGGTTGAATATCCCGCAGCATATTCAGATTTATTGCCTGTTGCCAGAACCATTGACCCAAACTTGTTAGAATATGCCATAAGTGTTAAACCGCGAAGTCTGGACTGAATGTTCTCTTCTGCAATACCTGTTTGGGTTTCTTTAAAATAAGGCTCTAACATCGCATCCATTTGTGACATCGCGCCGCCAATAGGGATTATTTTATAATTAATGCCAAGATTATCGGCGAGTAATTTTGCATCATTCAAGCTTATATCAGCTGTAAATTCAGATGGCATCATAATCGCACTAACCTTGTCAGCTCCCAACGCATCTGCTGCTAAAACAGCAACAAGTGCTGAGTCTATTCCCCCTGAGAGGCCGAATACCACCCCTGAAAAATTATTTTTCTCAACATAATCGCGTATCCCAACCATCAAAGCACTATAGCAAGAGGCAAGCCCCTCCTCAGGTTTGTGAATCTGTCCAATAAGCCTTGTTTCAGATAATTGTGATGAAACATTTACGAGTGAAACTGTTTCTGAAAAACTAGGAAGGTGAGAGACAAGCTCCCCGCCAACATTCAGTGCAAATGAATTGCCATCAAACATGATTTCGTCCTGACCACCAACCATATTAAGATAGATAATAGGCAGGCTCGTCTCACTCATTCTGGCAATAGCTGTAGCCATTCTTTTATCTTGTTTTCCGATTTCAAATGGGCTTGCATTTAATGAAATGAGGAGTTGTGCGCCTGCTTCCTGCAGTGTCTCACAAATATCAGACGTCCAAATATCCTCACAGATAGCAAGACCAAGACGCCATCCACGAACAGATATTGGGCCTGTTCCGTGTCCTGGCTCAAAATTCCGTTTATCATCAAAAACACCATAATTGGGCAAATTCATTTTATCATAATGGTGACATATTCTACCTTCGTCTAAAACGAATAATGAATTATATAAAACTCCATCTTGCCGCCGTGGTGCACCTACGATGATAGCAGGCATATCGTTTGTTGTGTATGTTGCAATGTCAGTTAATGCGGCTTCTATTTCAGCCATAAAATCACTACGATAAACCAAATCATCACATGGATAGCCCGCAAGATACATCTCAGGCGTAATAAGTATGTCTGCACCCAGATTTGCTGCTTTCGTATTGGCTACGATTAGTTTTTCTGTATTTGATTTAACATTACCGAGGTGTGGGTTAAGCTGGGCAAGTGCAAGAGAGAGCTTTGTTGGATCTTTATTATCAGATGAAGTCATTACCGCCCTCTATCATCCCTGTTTGATTTATTTTTTGAAAATAAAAACTCACGCCCCACTTTGACCTGCTCATCTCCATTATAAGAAATAATATCAGCGGTAGCATAGGTATCTGACCAATTAGAGGGTAGGTAGGAGCCTGTGCCAATAACGTCTACAGGTGCCTTTGCTAATGAGAAGACACGGCATTTGTCAGGGCTAAACCCACTAGAAGCAACTATTTTTACATTATTAAAACCTGCCCTATTGAGCTGCTCATGCATATGCCAAATTGCTGCAGCAGAAACACCTGTTCCCATCAAATGCTTAAGCTCCTGCTCTGTACGATAACCGCGAATTGCATCTGGCACGTTTCTGTCTAAAACAGCATAAGATTCTTGTGTATCTAACCCTTGAACAAATCTGCCACCATGGGTATCGATTCTTACGCCCAACTGACCAGATTCAGCCAGATCAGGAAACACATTTGCAGCAGAAATTGCATCATCGATCTCATTTCCGTAATAATCCACAAGAATAGTCAAATCACGTTCCGGAAAGGTTTTATGGAATAACTGCGCTGCCCTTATAGTACTGCCAGCATATCCAATTAATGCATGCGGCATTGTTCCCATACCATGCGTCATTCCGAAATAATGGGCTGTTGCGTCCGTCGCGCATCCTGTAAAACCTTTTGCACCGTTTTTGGATATAGCTTTCTTGGAGCCAACGGACGCTCCATAAGCCATTAACTCTGCCATTTCTGTTCCTGCGCAATGACGGGCATCCATCGCAATAAAACCGACCTCTGGCAACTCAATCGACATATGATATGCGTTATAGGCGGCTACGCAAGAAGCACCCAATTTTTGCAGAAATACAGTTTCCAAATCCACAAGAGCAACCATGCTTCCAGAAATGTAAAACATAGGCTCTCCAGCGCCAACCCATGCACCCTCTTTAAAAAGCGAATCAATTTTTACAGACACACCACGCTCAGCCGTCATTTTGAGTAACCAGTCAATTGCGAGCTTAGGGGCGAGTGTTACTGGTCTTCGCATAAAAACAGCATAAGTTACCTCGGCATCGCCGTGTTCCTGCAAAATCTGCCGCGTTAAGTTAAAATAACTATCTGTGTATCGCGGATGGGATTGTGTATCTGGCCACATCTTGGTCACTGTCCTGAGTTTTTAACCCTTTACTAGAGAAAACAGCTATACAGCCTGCGCTATTCCAGCAGTTTGATCCCGACGCTTTTTCATTAAATTAGCGATTAGAAAAGCGAGCTCAAGTGACTGACTTGCATTCAGCCTTGGGTCACAATGAGTGTGATACCTATCTCCAAGAGTTTCTTCTGTCACTGAAACAACTCCGCCAACGCATTCAGTAACATTTTGTCCTGTCATTTCAAAATGAACCCCGCCTGGATAGGTGCCAACCTCATCATGAGTAGCAAAAAATCCTTCAACTTCTCTCATTACATCTTCAACTCGGCGTGTTTTGTAACCCGAACTTGCCTTCACCGTATTACCATGCATAGGATCACAGCACCAGACGACATTGGCACCTGATTTGTCCACTACCCTCAATAAAGATGGTAGTTTTCCTGTTACATGGTCTGCACCCATTCGAGCAATCAGCGTTAATCTGCCTGGTATATTATCTGGATTCAGTGTGTCAACAAGCTTCAATAAATCATCTGCTTCAAGAGAAGGACCGCATTTCAGGCCAATCGGGTTTGCAATACCACGCATATATTCAACATGTGCGCCGTCTAGCTGACGGGTACGATCACCAATCCAAACCATATGGGCTGATGTTGTAAATAACTCTTTTTGATCTGTTATAGTATCTTTTCGCGTCATAGCCTCTTCATAGTTCAAAAGCAGCGCTTCATGGCTGGTATAGAAATCAGTTTCCATTAATGCTCTTGTATTGTCTGAATGAACTCCGCAAGCAGACATAAACTGAAGACATTCTTCTATTTTCTCAGATAACTGTTCAAATTTTTTTGATTGAGCTGTATCTTTCACATAATCAATATTCCAGCTATGCACCTGATTAAGGTTTGCCATTCCTCCTTGTGAGAAGGCGCGCAGCAAATTCAGAGTTGCCGCAGAATGATCATACACATTCAGTAATCTGCGAGGGTCAGGTATTCTGCTGGCTTCATTAAACTCAATGCCATTTACCATATCGCCTCGATAAGAGGGCAGCTCAACACCATCAATCACTTCAGTATTTGCAGAACGCGGTTTAGCGAATTGGCCCGCCATCCTGCCAACTTTTACGACTGGTAATCCTGCTCCAAAAGTGAGTGCAACCGCCATTTGCAAAATTACTTTAAAACTATCTCTGATATTATTAGCGCTATATTCTGCAAAACTTTCCGCACAGTCCCCGCCCTGAAGAAGAAACGCCTTACCATCTGCGACTTGCCCAAGTTTTTGGCGTAAATCTTGAACCTCTCCTGCAAACACAAGAGGAGGACGTTTTTCAAGCGTCTGTTCAGCATCCTGTAGCACCGTTGCATCAGGATATTCTGGAATTTGCTTAATAGGAAATTCACGCCAGCTATTTGGTTGCCATTTCATATCAACACCTATTGTTTTTATTATATCTACCCCGACCAACTTTATGGGATTTATTGTAATGGGAATGTACTGTCTAGCTTGGCTAAATGCAAATAAACTTGGCATATCCCAATTTTTTTTATTTGGATTGGATCAACTCTATTTCAACATACAGATTAAATTCAGATTAAGATAAATTCATTTGCGGCTTTTTTAGCTTCTTGGCGTTCTCATCGTAACAAACTCTTCAGCTGCCGTTGGATGAATCCCGACGGTTGCATCAAAATCTGACTTTGTTGCTCTCATCTTCATTGCAATCGCAATACCTTGCATTATTTCAGCACAATCAGGCCCTACCATGTGAGCTCCAAGCACTCTATCTGTTTCTTTATCTACTACCAATTTCATGTAGCTTTGCTCGAAGCGCCCGGAAATTGTGTTTTTCATCGCCCGAAAAAGAGATTCAAATACCACAACATCTATACCCTTGTCTGTTGCCTCTCTCTCAGTCATGCCAACACAAGATATGGGTGGCTGGCTAAACACGGCAGAGGCTACCATATCATGAGACATTTTTTTGGACATTTTTCCATATAAGCTGTCCGCAAAAGCGTGCCCCTCGCCAAGAGCAACCGGGGTTAAATTTACTCTGTCTGTAACATCCCCAATTGCATAAATAGATGGCACAGTTGTTTGGCTATCCTCAGTTACTATTATTTGACCTACCTCTCCCATTTCTACACCTAATTCACCTAAACCGAGCGATGCTGTATTAGGCTTTCGGCCAGTTGCGGATAAAAGCTGGTTTGCTTTAATTATTGCGCCGTTATCTAGCGATATTTCGAGTAGGTTTGCGTTTTTCTCAACCTTGGTTATAGACGTTTCTGGATGAAGGGTTATCCCTCTGTCAGGAAGGCATTTTGCAATATGCTGTCTTACATTCTCATCAAATCCGCGAAGTGGGTAATTACTTCTATAAATGAGATGTGTTTCACTACCAAGTGCTGCGAAAATACCTGCAAATTCCAGCGCAATATAGCCTCCACCATGGATGATTATGGTTTTCGGAAGCTCATTTAGATCAAGCGCTTCGTTTGACGAAATCGCATAATCCAGCATACCTGGTATATCAAGAATTCTCGGTGTACCGCCGACAGCAACAAGAATAGTTTCTGCAGTCAGCGTTTTTCCAGCGACAGATACTTCATGAGGTCCTGTAAGTATTGCTGATCCCGCAATTAAATCCACTCCTGCATTTTCAAGAAGACGTCTATAAATTCCCTCAAGTCGGGTAATTTCAGAATCTTTTGCTGCTATTAAGGATGACCAGCTATGGGATATCCCCTCGATATGCCAGCCAAATCCTAGCGCATCAGATGCTTCATGGGCGAAGCTTGCGCCATAAACAAGTAATTTTTTTGGAACGCATCCTCTAATTACGCAAGTGCCGCCTGGACGATCTTCTTCGATAATAGCAACTCTAGCTCCATGAGACGCTGATATTCTGCTAGCTCTGACACCGCCAGAGCCCGCTCCTATTACGATAAGATCATAATCATAGCTTGCCATACCCTGCTCCCGCCAACGCTCCAATTCAATGGTTCTTTAATAGCCCATTTAAATAGTGATTGTCGAGAAAGCTTCTAAATAATCGTAAGCCATGCATACCCCTATGCAGCTAATTATGCTAGTTCATCTAATCAAATAAAACGCTTAACACTCTCATCCTTTTTAATCTCTTTTTGCATAAGCAGAATGGCAAACCCTAAGAGAGACAATTTTAATGCAAAATTCACAAGTAGTTGAAACAACCCTTTCAGGACTAAATGAAATATTAAACGTTTTTAGGAAATAATTAATTACTTTGCCGCTTGACTAAACAGAAATAGCATTAGGGAATCTTTTATTAAAATCTTCCTCCAAAATAAACCCAGTAAAGGCAGAGATTATTATCGCATTTCCGCGTGGTTTAGATAAAAATGAATGGATTAGAAGATAACCATCGACACATGTTTCTTCCCAATGTTTTATAGGGTTTGATGTATAGCCCATTAACACCCAGAGCCCATCCTCCAGTTCACGAAAATGAGTCCGGTTTTCTCAGTCTCTACACGCTTTTATTATCGGAGAGTGAATTGTGTACATTCCATCCTTCGATCTTTAAAATGATGAAATTAGTAAGAGGCCGTGTCTTCATCAACTGTTCGGAGAAAAAAACAGAAAATATATTTAAAAATATAATTAAGATAAAACTCAAAACAATCTCTATTTTTTAATATCAGATTGGCAAAATCTAAAATCAGTGCTTATTTATACATAGATTTTTTTCAGATTTATTTATATAAAATAATCGTTCAATATATCAAGGAATTACAATGGAAACCCCAACCATTTTATGGCAACCAACAGACTCTGAAATTGAAAATTCAGAGCTAACTAATTTTGCGCATTGGGTAAAACAAAATCATGGTTTTGACTGGCAAAAGCACTATGAAGATTTATGGCGTTGGTCGGTTGAGCACTCAGATTTATTCTGGAAATCTATTTGGGAGTGGCATGGCGTTGTTGGAGATTCTGGAGAAAGATTAGTTATTAACAAAGATAAAATGCCAGGTGCTCAATTTTTACCTGATGCAACTTTGAATTTTGCAGAAAATCTTTTGCAAAATTCGGATGGCCATATAGCTATTTCAAGTCATCATGAAGATGGTAGGATTGAGCGGCTTTCCCGCGAAGAACTCAAATCAAATGTATTAGCGCTTGCAGGTTGGATGCAATCGCAAGGTGTTAGTAAGGGAGATAGAATAGCTGCCTATATCCCGAATATTCAACAGGCTGTGGTAACCATGCTTGCCACTGCTTCACTCGGTGCTATATACTCAAGCTGCTCCCCTGATTTTGGATTTAACGGTGTTTTTGACCGTTTCAGTCAGATTGAGCCAAAAATACTTATTACAGTTGATGGCTATTGCTATGCGGGGGAAAAAATCAGCAGAGTGAATATCATACGACAGCTGAAAGAAAAATTACCCAGCCTTGTGCATATTCTAGTGCATGATTACAACGGCTGTGCACCTGATTTAACCTGTGACCCTGATATTTCATTATATTCAGATGCAATTATGTATGAGCCAATACAGGAATTTGTTCGTGTTAATTTTAATGACGCGTTATATATCTTATATTCGTCCGGAACCACAGGAGCGCCAAAATGCATATTACATAGCGTTGGAGGTACCCTGCTTCAACATATTAAAGAACACAAGCTGCATTCAAACGTCAGAAAAAATGCGCCTGTTTTTTATTTTACAACATGCGGATGGATGATGTGGAACTGGCTTGTTTCTGCACTTGCTGTAAATGCAAAAATTGTTCTGTTTGAAGGAAATCCTTTTTATCCAGCTCCTGATAGAATCTGGAAAATGGCTGAAGCAGAAAACCTTTATTTGCTCGGCACCTCTGCAAAATTTATCGATGCCTCCAGAAAGTCAGGTGTGCTGCCAAATGAAATAGCAGATTTAACCAAACTTAAGCTGATTTGCTCAACAGGTTCTCCGTTAAATGCCGAAGGGTTTAATTTTATCTATGAGTATGTCAACAAAAACCTTCAACTAGCGTCCATATCCGGCGGCACAGACATTGTGTCCTGTTTTGTACTAGGTTGTCCTATAAGACCAGTATATGCAGGCGAAATACAGTGTAGAGGTCTTGGAATGGATGTGGTTATTCTATCAGAAAATGAGACAAACCTTATCGAAAAGCAAGGTGAGCTTTGCTGCAAATCTGCTTTTCCGTCAATGCCAATAGGGTTTTGGAATGATGCTGATGGTAGCAAATATCACGATGCTTATTTTGATATGTTTGATAATATCTGGAGACATGGAGACTGGGCAACACTAACAAAAAATGACGGCATTATTATTCACGGTAGGTCAGATGCAACCTTGAATCCTGGGGGGGTTAGGATTGGCACAGCCGAGATTTACAGACCCGTTGAGGCCTTTGACGAAATAACAGAGGCGCTTGTTATTGGACAGGATATTGAGGATGATGTCAGGATTATTTTATTTGTGCGATTAAAAGAAGGTATAATTCTAAACAACGAATTACAAGACAGGCTTAAACAGGAAATAAGAGCCAAAGCCACTCCACGGCACGTACCTGCGATCATATGTGCTGTTCGCGATATTCCGCGCACACGTTCTGGAAAAATCACCGAGCTTGCTGTGCGTGATATTATCCATCAGCGCCCTCTAAAAAATACAGAAGCGCTTGCAAATCCAGAAGCGTTAGAATTATTCAAGAATATACCAGAGCTGTTAATTTAGTATAATTTGCTAAAAAACTTATGCAAGATTAAAGATTAGCGATTTTGGCCTATAAAGGCATATACTGCACTTGAGTTAGCAAATCTCTTTTTATTCTTCCTAAGAAAGGCAAGTTGAGAAGCAAGTGCTTTATCTTCAGCTATTTTTATCTGGGTCTCGTCAGGGGATGGCTCAATCGGTTGGGGTTCGCATATATGCGGTATATAAGTATGGTTGGCCCCTACCTTATCGGCTTTGACTTTAAATTTGGCTTTTTGACCAACGGGCCATTTTTCACGAAGAACAAGTAATAATATGTATCCTTTAAAGTCTGACTTTAAATTTTTTAAAATATACGATTCACAAACATAGGCTATATCTGCTTTTTGAGCATCTGTTAAATCTTCCTCTGTGACAATATCCAACATTGAGCCGAGCCAGTTTATCTGATCCTCTTCCAAGTTTGGTAGCAATGATGGGCTGCGTTTATTGCTTATTTGAACATCAAATGTTTCAATTTCACTCTCGCCCATAACTGATAAGATAAAGCTATCTGACACAAAGTCCCACCTTTTTTTATAAAACAAATAAACTCCATTCCCTTATAGGAAATGTTCGGGAAAATCACAATTTATTGTGGTAAGATCGTTAGATTTAAAAGTAGATAGTTTTCTATCCTAGAGTATAGATGGTTTTAACATAATAGCAAGGTAAGCCCCTGCAAGACAAAGAGATAAAAGTCCTAAACCTGCAACTGTATGGGGTGTTGAAATTCTACCCCCCGGACCCTCTTTTTCATCACGTGAGCCATGGAACATTGCTGGGATAAGGTTTTGGCCAAGCAGTAATCGATAAAAGGTAATGGCACTTAAATGCACCATGACAATAAGTATCAATAGAATTTCAGCATTTTGGTGGAGCTTTGTTGCCAGCTGACTTACAGATGGGAATAAATAAGCAAATGGCCCTTCAAATAAAATCCCATCATTCGAAATTGACCCTGTTACCGCAAACCAACTTGTAATTGATATAAGTACAATTGTGGCAAGCCCTCCTACTGGTGAGTGACCCGCAATGGATTTGCTTTTTCGTTTTAGCATTTGTTTTAAATAGGCAATGATTTTGGAAGGTGGTTTAATGAAGTTTTTAAATTGAGCCGATGGGCTTCCAACGAATCCCCAAATGATTCTAAAGATGCATAATCCCAATACCTCCATTCCGAAGACTTCATGAACAGAACGGTCATTCCATTCGGAGGTAATAAACGCCCCAAATACGAATATCACAAGCAACCAATGATAAATTCGCAAGGGAAGATCCCACACTACCAATGCTATACTCCTCAAATACTGATAGGTTATGTTACTGTGAAACTTGATCACATTACTAATTTATTATAGCAACTTTAACAATGTCAAAATTATTCAAGTTAACAATGTTACAAGCGATTGATGAGCTCGGGGAACTGGATTCTGACATTAAACGTGCAATTGCCGATTATGGGTATCCAAGCGATAAAATGATGCCTCCTACGTTTGAGACAATCGCCCGTATCATCATTGGACAACAAATATCAAAGCATGTAGCAGAAGCGTTATGGAAACGCCTTGAAGAGCAAAAGCTAACTAATGTTCAGCACATACACAGTCTAGATCCTGAGAGATTAATGGAAGTTGGACTATCACGCAGGAAGTCAGAATATATTATCGGCATTGCGCAGGCAATCACTGATGCACGGCTTAATCTTAACTGGCTTAGCCAACAAGATGGAGAGAAAATTCAACAGCATCTCACCTCTTACAGAGGGGTGGGTATATGGACCGCTGATAATTTTCGTTTATTCGCGCTACAGGATTTTGATGCTTGGCCGGGGGGCGACCTTGCGTTACAGGAAGCTATGAAAACCTTAAAGGAGTTGCCAGCAAGGCCTACTCATTCAGAAATGAATTATTTATCACAAACATGGTCGCCATATCGTGGTGCGGGTGCGTTAATGCTGTGGCACCTATACGCAAAAACCAAACGAAATAGCCAGCCAGTGTAGTAAGTAAAGTTGTTTTAAACCTGGTATAATGACACCCCTGAACTATACCTCCTGAAAAAAAAACTAGAATCTTAAGTATGGATTACTCTTCATACACAGGTAGAATCAGATCTTCATTATCATTTGCAACATTGCCAACCTTAGATGAAACTTTATGCCATTTAAAAAAATGGCTTTCTGGAGATGCGAAACATTTATCAGGGACTTGATACGAGCTACCCAACCAAATTGGCCAGAATTGCTGTTGCAATAATAAGGGGGTACGGTGATGCAATTGCACCAACTCCCCCTTTGCAGCAGATGTAACAATAACAAATGAATTATCGCTCCCTTCTTTAAACCGCAAACCAGCAAACGCCATTACCCTATTATCTCTCAGGCTTATGAAATAAGGAGTTTTGGTTGTATCCCATTCAAACCAGCCAGATGCAAGAATTAAACATCTTTGGTACCTGAAAGCCTCTTTAAACATAGGTTTTTCGGCTATTGTTTCTGAACGTGCATTGATAATCCGTTTTCCAAGGCCAGATTGCCAAACACCAAACACATCTTTTGTATTCAGCCGAAGTTCAGTTTTATTATCACAAGTAATCGTTAAGCTTGTCTGAGATGGCGCAATGTTCCATCGATTTGGATAATTCTGATCTGTTTGAACAGCAAAACGACGCATCATCTCTTCATTTGTGGTAGTTAGCGTAAATCGGCCACACATTTGGAATTAAACCTACCTTAATCATCTTTTAGGGTGTAAAATGCATATAATTAAATAAATAAGAAGTCTCATATATCTGGCTTGAAAACTATATGTAAGTAATATGACCTTCAAGCCTTAATCATTAAAACAATAAAAAATTCAGTATGACATTTGTATCTTTCAACCAACACAAAATGATTGAGCGCGCTGGCCATGCAATTAGACAAGGCGAGTTGGTGATTTTCCCAACTGAAACTGTTTATGGAATAGGCGCAGCTGCACATAACCCATCTGCTGTAGCAAAACTATATGCCGCTAAAAACAGACCGCAATTTAATCCATTAATTGTGCATTGCGCATCTGAGGATGCAGCTTTTAGCCTGGTTAAGATAACAAAACTAGCACAACAGCTAGCCGATGCCTTCTGGCCTGGTCCAATGAGCATTGTACTTACTTCTATTAAGAATAGTCCTATCTGTTCTCTTGCCAGAGCTGGCCTTGATAGTGTCGCATTACGAGTGCCAGCTAATCCAGTTTGCCAAGAATTATTACTATGCGCTGGCACGCCAGTGGTTGCCCCATCCGCTAATCCAAGCGGCAGGCTTAGCCCAACAGATGTCGCCCATATCGATATTGAGCTTATTGCAAAATGCGCAGAAATTATAGATGCTGGCAAATGCAAAGCAGGAATTGAATCTACTATAATAGATGCTCGTAACAAGATACCTGTTATACTTCGTCCTGGTCCAATAACAAACTCTCAAATTGAGGATCATTTAGGAACAAAATGCGTTTATGCTTCGTCAGTGCCAACACATACATCAATTGCACCCATTGCTCCAGGTCAGCTTGCTAGCCATTATGCGCCAATAGCGCCGCTCAGAATGAATGCGTCGAGAAAACAAGATGGAGAGATATTTATTGGTTTTAACACGCCGTATGCAGATTTTCATTTAACAAAAACTGGAAATCTTGAAGAAGCAGCAGCACATCTATTTGATGTGCTTCATTTAGCAGACAAACAAAATCCGCTAGCTATCGCGGTTGCGCCAATTCCTAACATTGGGGTTGGAGAGGCCATAAATGAAAGGCTCAAACGCGCAGCAGCGCCTAGAAATTAATTTGCTAAAAGATAATATACTAAAAATTAATAGATTAGAAATTTACAAAAACGGATTTAATACATAAATGGCGAACAATTTTTTAAAAAAAGTTAGTGCTCAGATTAGTAGCTCAATCATCATTACTGATGATGAAATAATGGCACCTCATCTCACAGATTGGCGTGGAAATTTCAATGGGCGTGCGAGTGCATTATTAATGCCAACAGATACCAAAATGGTATCAGCTATCATGCGAATTGCAGATGAAGAAAACCAAGTCATCGTGCCACAAGGGGGTAATACCGGTCTGGTTGGAGGCGGCATTCCAGATCAATCTGGTGATAGTGTTATTCTAAGCCTTCAAAAAATGAATTCAATAATTGAATTCTCCCGCGAGAACAGAACCATTACGGTTCAGGCGGGATGTATATTGCAACATATTCACGAGTTGGTGGAAAAAGAAGGTTTATATTTTCCATTAAGCTTGGCTGCAAAAGGAAGCTGCACAATTGGTGGCAATCTTGCAACCAATGCTGGAGGCGTGAATGTACTGCGATATGGCACCATGAGAGAGCAATGCCTTGGGCTTCAGATAGTATTGAGCGATGGCACGATCATCAATCAGCTGACCCCGCTCAGAAAAGATAATACCGGCTATGATTTAAAAAATTTATTTATTGGGTCTGAGGGAACTCTCGGCATCATTACAGTTGCATGTTTAAAATTAGTATCAAAGCCGATAGCAAGAGCAACTGCAATTGCTGTAATAGACAAAATTGAGCATGCATTAGAATTGCTCAATATTTTACAGCATCACTCGGGTGATCTTGTCGAATCCTTTGAAGTCATGCCAAAAGCACTATTGGATATTGTCTATAAACAATTTCCAAATTACTCCCAGCCGATAAAGCTTGCGTCTGGCTTTATTTTATTGATGGAAATAAGCTCTTCTAAATCGGATGAATTAGAAAATGATAATTCAGGTGAACCAGCTTTGCAGATTTTAGTGGAACGGTGTTTAGAAAAAGCGCTCGAAGAAGACCTTATCACAGACGCAGTAATTGCAACAAATGAGGCTCAGAGACAGACTTTCTGGGCTATACGGGAGAATGCACCACAAGCAACAAAACAAGAATCCTGGCCCATTAACACAGATATTTCAGTTCGAAGAGATAAGCTTGCCGAGTTTTATAATCATGCATCTGATGCTATTAGAAATATTTGCAAGAATTGCAGAATCTGTGGATATGGGCATGTCGGAGATGGGAATCTCCATTTCAATGTCGTTGAGGCGGAGGGTGGCGATCCTGATTGGCCTCAAAAAAGGGCTCCCCTTTTAGCGGCTATTTATTTGTCGCTTTCAGAATTTGAGGGTTCCATCAGCGCTGAGCATGGCATTGGCCAGCTTAAAACCGACCAGCTTAAGAATACTAAAGATGCGCAATATTATCGAATTATGACAAAATTAAAAAATAACTTTGACCCTAAGAATATTCTTAACCCGAATAGAATAATCAAATAATAGGAGCCCTTTAAAGTGCGCGCAAATCAGATATCAACAAAGGAAGAGGTTTCAGCATTCTGGTTTGATGAGATTTCCGCTGAACAATGGTTTAAAAAAGACAAAAATTTTGATGCCATGCTTAGTCAAAGAGCTGGCATAACTGTAAGCAAAGCGTTAAATGGTCAGATAGATAACTGGGCAGAGACACCTGGTGGGGCGACCAGTTTGGTTATAGTGCTAGATCAATTTACCAGAAATATTTTTCGCGATACGCCACAAGCTTTTTCCGGAGATGAAATGGCGTTAGTAGTGAGTTTAAAATCAATTAGCAGCGATTGGTTAAATGAACTATCTGGTTCGCAAAAGCATTTTTTATTAATGCCAATGATGCATAGTGAGGATATTTTAATTCAGGAAAAATCACTTCCCCTGTTTGAGATGCATACCAACGAGCTAACATATGAATATGCTGTTAAGCACAGAGATATTATTGCAAGGTTTGGTAGGTTTCCTCATCGAAACGCTATTCTCGGAAGGCCAACTACACCAGAAGAATTTGAATTCTTAAAACAGCCAGGTTCAACTTTCTAAGGTAACAGCCTGCCCAATTTCCTTCATTCTGTTAATGATTTCTTCAGCCGTTATAGACTGAATATCTGATTTGTATATGTATCCTACTAGATTTCCAGTTGGTGATGACATTTGGGGGTTTGTATCACCTCCCATCAGCATCAAGGTTGCAACCCCTGTCTTAGCGGCAAGAAATGTTGGCCCTGTATCATTGCCAATGACAAATTGGGCATTGGCGCAGAGCTGTGCGAGCTGCCCCAAGTCTGTTTTATCAACTAGACTTTCTGCTGCGTGACTTAGCATGCATATCTCCTCTATAACAGAGTTTTCTGACTTTGTGCCCACTAAATAGGGTGTAATTCCTAAATCATAAATTCGGCTTGACAGCTCTGCAAATCCTGCCGGCGACCATCTTTTTCTTAGTTTATTGGGGGATGAGCCGGGAATAATCAGACAATATGGTGTATTAGGTTGGAAAGGAAGCGCTGATGTAGTGTGATTATTTGCAAGCCAAGATAAATTAGCTTTAAAAGATTTTGCCCCAGCCATTTTAACTGTTTTCAACATTCGATCTCTATTATTCAATTCTTCGAAATCTAGTATTGGATGAGAGCACCCTTTAGCTGTTCCAAACCATTGGCCACCAGTTGATTTATAAAACCATTTGAAGTACGCACTTGTGCGCTTTGAGCATTGCAGGTCTATTACAGCACTCCATTTTTTATGGAAGTGCTTTTGGATTTTGCGCGTTTTAGAAAGATTATAAAATGGCTTCCTCTCGTCAATAATAATGCTATCGAAATACGGCATTAACCCTGCTAGCGAGGCGAATGCAGGGCTTGTAAGCAATATTAATTTGGCAGATGGAAAGCTTTTCCGAAGACTCTCAAATGCATCTAATCCCTGAATCAAATCGCCAAGAGCGCCATGCTTTATAATCAAATAAGAATCATTGTTTACAATATTATCTTTATTCATGAATCGTACTTAGCTGGTTTTTCTATGTTAGTGAATTTACAAAAGAGCTCAGAAAATGGTAGCAATAATAATCAAATATCATTTTAATTTTAATATAACGAGATAATTGAACTAATTATATGTCCTCAATGAAATTAAAAATGTATAAAGCATATTATTTATTGCTTGTACTTTTATCCACGGCTAATGGCAGCACCTCTTTCGCTCAAAATTCGGATAAGAAATTAGATACAGGTGAAGTGGTTTTTGAAGCTAGTGAGATAGAAGTTAATCAGCATGAAGGCATTATCATTGCTGAAGGAAATGTTCTGTTTGATCAAGGGCACTACAAAATCACTGCAGACAAGGTAATATATAATCAGCTAACAGATGTCGGAAATGCTTATGGTAATGTTGTGGTAACAACGAGTGATGGGGTGGTATCTAAAGCAGATGAGCTACAACTGGATGAGAGTTTTAGCCATATCATTGCCTCTCCATTGTTAACAGAGCTTGCAGATGGGAGCCGATTTACAGCCCTGAGTGGAGAGCGCACAGAAAGTGTAAAAGCTATCTATAAAAACGGTAAGTTTTCTCCTTGTATTTGCGATTACGAAGCAGGAGAAACGCCGATTTGGGATTTGCGATCTAGCCAGATTCACCACGATTACAAAACCAACACTATTCGACATGAAAATGTAAGAATGCATGTTCTAGGGCTTCCAATTATCTTTATGCCTTGGATCGCACATCCAGACTCTTCTGTGGATAGGCGCAGTGGCGTATTAATGCCTGAATTCAAATTTTCAGAGGATTTAGGAACAGTCGTAAAAACCCCAGTTTTTGCAGTAGTAAACGAAACGAGCGATGTTGAATTTATACCCAATATGACTGCTAATAGAGGGAATGTGCTTGAGACGAGATATCGCCAATTATGGGACAAAACAAACCTAGATGCATCTATTTATACTGGGGATGTCTCTACTTTTGAAAAAAATAGGGAATTTGTTAGCGCCGCAGATGTAAAAATGAATTCTACAATTCGGAATAACTGGAAAGTAAAACTAAATTTTAAAAGAAGTTCGCAAGATACATTTCTTAGAAGGTATGGCTTAAATAATGATACAGCTCTAAAATCCGAATTCAGTGGCAGTAAAACTACTAATAACAGCTTTTATAATGTGGAGTTTTCTGAAGTTCAAAATCTAACAGATACATCTGCAAATAAGAACTCACCTAGAATTCTGCCTTCTATTACATTTGAACAAACACGTAAGGGATTTATTAAAGACCAAAAGCTAACAACAAAAATGCTCGCAAATCATGTAAGCAATGACTTAGGACATAATATTGCCAGATGGAACATCCAGCAAACTGCGGTTACTACTCAAGAAACTAGTTTAGGCATAATTGATAGCGAAATTGGATATTTGGGTAGTTTTTACCAGATAAATGAACGTAATGATGGTTTTACTAAGACAGGAGACGTTGCTAGAGCCAACCTTCACGCCTCTGCAGGTTGGAGGCAATATTATAATTATATTATTAATCAAAAACCGCTGATCATCGAACCTAAAATCAAGCTTACCTTTATCGGGGGGGACGATAAAAATAATGATATTCCGAATAGAGATTCAGCCGATTTCCGTATTGACTCAGCTAATATGTTCTTAACAAATAGATTTCAAGGCTATGATTATGTTCTTCCGGGGGCAAGAGCAGATATAGGTCTTTCTGCTTTTACAAATTCTGAACTGCTAGGGTCTTTGCACGGATTTGCAGGCGTATCAAGACGACATACAGGCGATGTGCCTTCAGGTCTAAGCACAGGAACGGACACAGATTTGTCTGATTATGTAGCTACGATTTCTGCAGAAAAAGACAGTTTATACGCATTTAGCTGGTCTGGTAGACTTAACTCAACATCATCCAATCTGGACGAGTCACGGACTAAATTAAGTACCAGAATTCAAAATGCTCATTTTACAATCATACATACACAGCTAACCCAGAATTATTTTACTTCTGCTGATAGTGATTTAGAGGAGGCATCCGTATCCATATCCCAAGGATTAGAAAATGGAGTGAATCTGCGTGCGTCACAAAACTGGGACTTATCAGATAGCAATGTTCACAGGGATAAATCATCCTTTGTTGTTTCCTGGTCTGACGGTCTTCAGGATTGTCTAACCATATCTTTTAGCTATGACCGTGACCCTGAAATCGACAGGGATATTAAAACTACAGAAACCTATCAGTTACTATTGAACTTTAAGTATCTAGGCGGTGTTCCGTATGACAGCAATTAGTAATCAAGCCATCTAATCACTAAGAAGATAGTTCAAAAGAAAAATACATGTGGTTCTATCTCAGATGCTAAATAAATATTAGATCAGTCTATTCCAGAATTTGAAAAGAACTATCAGGGTTTTTGAAACAAAACAACCCACCTCCAAAAGTGTAAAGACATTCCTTAGTCTATAAATGCAATAAAGATACACCCCTAAATGAAATAAACACACTCAATTTTTAGTCGCTACATAAAGTAATTATGTTATCTTCTGGATTTGTGCTTCCACCAGCACTTGAAATTAGTTCTGCTTCATTTTCCATATGTTGCTGCAAAACTTCCATGCTAGGTGTATTCATTACCACATGAATAGTGCTCTCATCTTCCATTTCATGTCCTCTGTATATTGTTTTAATTCCGTACTTTGAATTTCTCAAATCCTCCGCTTCATCATAGACCTTAACCCAATGACTATACTCTTTTACAATTTTTCCCTTAATAACCAATGTTGGCATATTTTTCCCCTTAATTAAAAATTAATATAAATCAATTCAAACTTACCACTTTCATCTGCCTTTCTTCATATCTTTTTAAAACAGAATAAACATAATTGGATTTCCAAACGAATCCTTTTTCAGTTTTGATGCCCTTTTCATTTAAAAATTTAGCAATTTTACGATAAACAAAACTTCTAGCATGAAGAGATTTAATCAATCTATGCCTAGCAAATTGTTTTTCTGAAAATCTGTTAGGGTATTGT
>CABXZZ010000010.1 GCA_902516825.1 uncultured SAR116 cluster alpha proteobacterium | reverse complement strand
AATATCTCTAATTTAATTTTAAATTCGATATAGTTGAAAATTAATATAGGCGTTAGATGAAGATCAGAAAAGCTATTTTTCCAGTTGGCGGGTTGGGTACAAGGTTCCTGCCAGCAACAAAAGCATTGCCAAAGGAGATGTTGCCCGTTGTTGATAAGCCACTCATTCAATATGCCGTTGAGGAGGCAGCAGCAGCCGGTGTTGAGGAATTTATTTTTATAACTGGAAGAAACAAATCAGCAATTGAAGATCATTTTGACCACTCAACGGAATTGGAGTCTGCCCTTATTATCAAAGGAAAAAAAAGTGCTCTGCAAACTGTTCAAGCTATGATGAAGCCACCAGGTTCTGTATCTTATGTAAGACAACAAGAACCCGCTGGTCTTGGGCATGCTGTTTGGTGTGCTAGAAAACTCATTGGGAACGAGCCTGTTGCGGTATTACTGGCAGACGATTTAATTCTTGGTGCGCCTGCCTTAAAAGAAATGTTTGAAGCGTGGAACGGTGGTAATATGGTGGCTACTATGAGAGTTGAAGCAGAGCGCACATCTTCTTATGGTATTGTTTCGCCAGGCAAAATAAACGGAAATCTAATCGAAGTTACAGGTCTTGTTGAAAAACCAAATCCCGAGGACGCCCCATCTAACATCGCAATTGTTGGAAGATACATTATTCAGCCTTCGGTTTTCAAAACGTTGTCAACACAATCAAAGGGTACTGGCGAGGAAATTCAACTTACAGACGCTTTAAGTAGCGAAATCGGCAAGACACCCTTTTTTGGATATCAATTCTCCGGAACACGTTTTGACTGTGGCTCGAAACTAGGTTTCGTTCAGGCTAATCTTGCCTATGCATTTGAAAGAAATGATTTGAGAGAGCCTTTGCAAAAATGGCTTAGAGAATTAATTTAGCGTTTTTTGACCAACCGGTTTTTAATTTCTTGCGCGTTAAAAATGTGGAAACCTATTTCATATCGTAGAATGATACTTTTGTGTCAGTGCTTAGAACAAGATAGGGTAAAGTGTCGATGTTTTTTTCTAACTTGGTTTATCCAAACTTGTGGAAGAATTAACGCTCATCATTTTAAAATTTTAAGGATATAAACATGACTTATATTTCCTTCGGTAGCTTATCC
The DNA here is from genome assembly GCA_902516825.1 of uncultured SAR116 cluster alpha proteobacterium. GTDB lineage: Bacteria > Pseudomonadota > Alphaproteobacteria > Puniceispirillales > Puniceispirillaceae > UBA5951. The sequence goes on along the minus strand of CABXZZ010000010.1, from coordinate 32,459 downwards.
ATTTCAGAAAGTCTTTTAAACTTTGTTAATAACGAATTATTACCTGGACTAGATATACAATCAAAACGATTTTGGGTCGATTTTGAAGCTGCAGTAAATGATTTGGCGCCCCAAAACAGACGTCTTTTACAAAAACGTGAACAGTTACAAACAAAATTAGACAAATGGTTAGAGGAACATAAATCAACAGGGATAGAATCAAAGCAATATACTGAGTATTTGCGAAAAATCGGTTATCTGCTTCCCCAAGGGGAAAATTTTTTAATTGAAACTACGAATGTCGATAGTGAAATTGCAACTATTGCAGGCCCACAGCTGGTGGTTCCAGTTATGAATGCACGATACGCATTGAACGCTGCAAACGCCAGATGGGGTTCGTTATATGATGCCTTGTACGGAACGGACGTGATCTCGAGAGACGGTGGTGCCGAAATATCAAAAAACTATAACCCTGTAAGGGGAAATAAAGTAATAATCTACGCGAGAAACGTTTTAGATACGCATAGCCCACTTTCTAATTCTAGTTGGGAAGATGCAACTGGGTTCTCTATTGTTGACGGCGCATTATCTGTATCTATTGGGGAGCGTTCAACATGTCTTGCGGATAACACACAATTTTCAGGTTATCGCGGGACCCCTGATAACCCGAATGCAATCTTACTCGTTAAAAATAATCTTCATATTGAAATTTTAATTGATCCAAACGGAATGATAGGAAAATCAGATAAAGCAAGCATTAATGATGTGATTGTTGAATCTGCCATTTCTACTATAATGGATTGTGAAGATTCGGTCGCTGCGGTTGATGCAGAAGATAAAGTTCTTGCGTATCGAAATTGGCTTGGACTTATGCGGGGCGACTTATCTGTTGAAATGGAAAAAGGTGATAAGACATTCACGAGACAGCTTAATTCTGATAAGGAGTTTACGTCTCCAGAGGGCAGACCTGTAACCCTTCATGGCCGGTCATTAATGCTAGTCCGCAACGTTGGACACTTAATGACAAATCCTGCTATTCTGCTTGGTGATGGAAACGAAATCCCAGAAGGCATTCTGGACAGCTTTATGACTGTAATTGGTGCCATGTATGATTTTAAAACAAACGGCAACTCCAGAACTAACTCGATTTACATAGTAAAACCAAAGATGCACGGCCCTGAAGAAGTTGCTTTTGCGTGTGAAATTTTCGACAGGGTGGAAGCAATTTTAAACTTGCCTGCCAATACTACCAAAATTGGGATTATGGACGAGGAAAGAAGAACAACTGTTAATTTAAAAGAATGTATAAGGGTGGCAAAAAGTAGAGTCGCTTTCATTAATACAGGTTTTTTGGATAGAACAGGAGATGAGATACATACTTCGATGAATGCAGGAGCCATGATTCGGAAAGCAGATATGAAACAAGCTGCGTGGATTAGTGCCTATGAAAATTGGAATGTAGATGTTGGCCTGGCTTGTGGGTTCTCTGGAAAAGCACAAATAGGCAAAGGTATGTGGGCTATGCCTGATTTGATGAATGAAATGATGAATCAAAAAATTGGTCATCCTAATGCTGGCGCTAACTGTGCATGGGTTCCATCACCAACCGCAGCAACGCTGCATGCTCTTCACTATCATCATGTAAATGTTTTTGAAAAACACGCTGAAATCGTAAAACGTCGCCGTGCTGACCTCGGTGATATATTAACGATTCCAACGGCAGAGAGACCAAACTGGTCAGATAGTGACATTCAACGAGAACTCGAAAATAATGCGCAAGGAATTTTGGGTTATGTTGTTAGGTGGATTGACCAAGGTATTGGATGTTCAAAAGTTCCTGATATTCACAATATAGGTTTGATGGAGGATAGAGCAACTTTGCGGATTTCATCGCAACATATTGCAAACTGGATTCATCACAAAGTCTGTTCAAAAGAGCAGGTTATGCAAGTTATGAAAAAAATGGCTGTGGTTGTTGATAGTCAAAATAAAGATGATCCTTTATATGAGCCAATGGACCAAAAATTTGACACATCTATAGCTTTCAAGGCAGCATGCGAGCTCATCTTTGAGGGATTAAGGCAACCATCAGGTTATACAGAACCCATCCTACATCGCAGAAGGCTTGAAAAAAAGGCTTCTGAACAAATTTGATTTATCAACTAGACTGTTTACATCATGACAAGAGCTGAATTTATTCTCGATTCAAATATTGCAAAAATTACAGATTTTCCCAAGCCAGGCATAACTTTTTACGATATTAGTCCTATTTTAGAAGCATCTGACCTACTGAAACAAACAGTTGACACACTATGTAATAAGGCAAAGACCTTTGAGCCTGACCTAATCGGCGGAATTGATGCGCGTGGGTTTTTATTTGCGACACCTATTGCTTACAATTTAAATTGTGGCTGTGTCATGATAAGGAAGTCAAATAAGCTTCCAGGAGAAGTGATAACTGAACCTTATGATCTAGAATATGGTTCAGCCGAATTATCTATTCAGAAGGATAGAAATTTATCTGGAAAACGTGTTTTGTTAATGGACGATCTTATTGCTACAGGTGGGTCGTTGAACGCCGCACAATCTCTTGTGAACAAAGCAGGAGGAATCGTTTGTGGCGCGTTATGTCTCATTGAACTAACAGGATTAAAAGGCAGAGAGAATTTAGACTGCCCCGTTGATGCATTGCAAACCTATCTATACTGATTAGACAAAACCTAGATAAAATTCATCATTAGCTAATTCGCCTCTTTGCGTAGATCAGCTCTTAAACTATCAATGGATATTGGTCCTGTCTTACCTTCTAGGTACCAAAATGACCAACCATTGCAGCTAGCAGAACCTTGCAATAGAGCCGCTAAAGAATGAATGGAACCTGATTTATGATCAATAGTGATAATGGAGCCATCGGCACGAACTTTTGCTGAATAAAGATTTTTCTCATCAAACAAAGTATCACCAGCTTTGATCCATCCACGCTCAATTAAAGCTCCGAATGGTATTCTTGGCAAATCACGCTTTTCTGTTAAATCCACAATGCTCTGATCTAATTGCTCGATTGCAGATAATCTTTTTTCAGCATTTTCAACAAAAGTTCTAACCTGTTCTATTCCTACATAATGTCGCCCAAATCGCTTTGCAACTGCACCTGTTGTGCCAGTTCCGAAAAAGGGATCTAGTATTACATCACCTGGCTTGGTAGTTGCTAAAACGACTCTTGTTAGCAGATTCTCAGGCTTCTGCGTTGGGTGAATTTTCTTGCCAGCTTTATCTTTTAACCTCTCCTGACCGTTGCAAATGGGTAATGTCCAGTCAGAGCGCATTTGCAAGTCCTCATTTAACATTTTCATAGAATCATAGTTAAACTGATATTTAGACTTTGGTGATTTTGCCGCCCATATTAGTGTTTCATGCGCATTAGTAAAACGTCGTCCACGAAAATTGGGCATTGGATTAGTTTTTCGCCAGATAACATCATTCAAAATCCAAAATCCTAGATCTTGCAATGTTTTTCCTAATCGAAAGATATTGTGATAACTACCAATGACCCAAATGGCCCCATTAGGTTTTAAGACACGATGACATTCCTTAAGCCAAGCTTCACTAAAATGATCATATGCTTTGAATGAATCGAATTGATCCCAAGAATCATTAACCCCATCAACAACAGACTGATCTGGTCTGGTAAGCTTACTCGTGAGTTGTAAATTATAAGGTGGATCCGCAAATACTAAATCAATGCTGCCAGAAGGCAACTCACCTAAACCAGTAAGACAGTCTTTATTCAATATAATATCTATTTGCATGATATACTTTAACCTATTTTAATGGTGTTTTAGTGATAAAAACGCAAAGAATCATTCAAAGTCAATGAGTTATGAATAGCAATTTGTAGTTTACTATATCTTGTATGTTTTCCAGATAATCATAGAACATGTAGTATTACTCAATCTCGACCAAATTTTATCAGGTTTAGTTTTCTAAAAAAACACGCGTTCTGTCAGGTGTTTCGCACACGTATTGCGCTGGCCATTAATCATTGCTCATTATGATTTGAGCAATCTAATAGGAGAGAAATTAGATCTGTGGTGAGGTGTCGGTCCAAATTTCGCCAATGCAAGACGGTGAAACTTAGTGCCATAGCCCTTATGTCTGTGAAATCCATATTCTGGATGGCGTTTATGTAAATCAGACATATACGAGTCTCTTGTTTGCTTTGCAATAATAGAAGCCGCTGCTATAGAAAGGCTTAGGTTATCACCATTGATAATTGGTATTAGATTTAACTTCTCAGACATCGCTCTAAATTTTGGTTTTCTATTTCCATCAATTAGGATGGTTTTAATTACACAACCCAGCTTTTCCTGCAAATTAATACAAGCTCGTTCCATTGCAATAAAAGTTGCATTTAAAATGTTTAATCTATCAATTTCTTCAACATCGGCTTGACCGACTGCCATAGCTATACCAAGAGATATCAGAGCTTTATGGATATATTCTCTTTTAGCAAAATTTAGTTTTTTTGAATCTGTAATTTCTGAGGGGAGAGAGGATAATAGGGCGGGGTTAATCCAAACCGCGCCGGCCATAACAGGTCCAGCCCAAGGACCTCTTCCTGCCTCGTCAACACCAACAACCAAGCCTTGACTTGCGAACTGCTGCTCAAGATGAAAATCTGGCTTTACTTGTGCCATATCGTTGACTCAACGGCTTGAGACGCCAGCCTCAATTAATCGAGGCATAATTTCAACAAAATTGCAAGGTCGATGACGATAATCAAGTTGATGAACCAGCAAATCATCCCATGCATCCCTGCAGGCAGAAGGAGACCCTGGAAGCGCAAACAAATAGGTTCCGCCCGCAACACCAGCAACAGCTCTGCTCTGTAAAGTAGAAGTTCCTATCTTCTGGAATGATAAGAACCGAAACATCTCTCCGAACCCCTCAATTTCTTTATCAAAGATGCTTCGAAACGCTTCTGGTGTTACATCCCTGCCGGTAAGGCCCGTGCCCCCAGTTGAAATAACAACATCCGTATCTGGGTCTTGAATGCTGTATTTTAATTTTTGAGTGATTTTACTCACCTCATCCTGAGTTATTTCTTGCCTAACCAAAACATGACCTGCCTCACTTATCTTGTTGGCAAGCAGATCACCAGATTTATCATCTGAAAAAGTTCGTGTATCAGATATGGTTAACACAGCTATTCTAACCGGAACGAAGTCTCTTTTTAAATCCAATTTAGACATCTGAATTCCTCTTTTATTATCGCTATAATTTATTTTTTACTTACTAATCTGAACTAACATTTGCCTTAAGAAAACTTATTTCACCGCTGGTTCCCTCACCCGCTACTAATATTCTCAAATCAGAAGCACTACCGCCCTCTTTCAATCGATACATCCATATATTCATTGTCACACTTTTCACATACCCTCGTGTTTCTCTTGCTGGAATAGACTCAAGCATCAGGAAGCTATCCTCTCTATGATCTATTTTTTTTAGCCATTTATTTAGATTACCGGGGCCAGCATTATAGGCTATTAATAACTTAAATAGATGCTGATCAACTAATGCTGTTTCCAGTAAATGAAGAATGTAATTCTGGCCCAATTTTAAGTTAATATCAGGATTATTTAATAAATGCCTATTTACATTTAGGAAACTCTTATCTTTAGAGATAAAAGCGGCGGTCGCAGGCATTATCTGCATTAGGCCTAATGCACGTGCTCGACTTCTTGCAGATGGATAGAAGCTAGATTCTTTTCGAATAATCCCGTATATAATTGCCGGATCTATATCGAAATTAATATGCGTTTCTAGCTGTGGGTATAAGGCTAGATTGAACACTTCACCAGTATCTTGGTAATGTAAATCAGCCAGCCTGAATGCCAACCCTGGCATGTTATGTATGACTGTGAACATCATCATATCTTTTTTTTGCGCTAATGATGCACGTCCATATAAATATCGCAACTCCCTGCTTGCCTTGGCCCAATCGCCAATTTGCAACAATGCTAAAACGCGTCTTCCTCCTCTCGTTTCCGAAAGCCACGGAACAAAATCATCTGTAACCTCTGGCTGTCGAAAATTTATAAAGATTTTCTGTCCAGAAATTTGTAACGCCATCACTCCGTAAAAGCAGTCTTGAAAACTCTTTGCTATATTAAGAAATTTAATCGCATTTTCTGGTTTGCTCTCACGCAAGCTTAACCGATAAGCCCAGAATGCAGCAGAAGAGCGAAGTTGGTTCGGTGCATCCTCCATATCAGCAAGTGTTCTAAAATAAATCCCTGCAAGGCCATACTGATACGAACGGTATAAGGACAGCCCAGCTGCCCAGTATCCCATATATGCTGTTTTGGGGGATTTGGAAATAGCCTGACGGGCAGTCATAACAGCCTTATCATCTAGCCCATAAACAAAATAAGCATGTGCGATCTCTCCCCTCAGATGTGCTTCCTCAGAAGGGGTTAAAAAACGAAGATTATCTGGATTGCTTAGAAACTTGTTAGCATTGGAAGGCTCTCGTCGCAAGTTTGAGCGTCTTATCTGATAAGCAATAGATGCGGTCTGCCGAGGCGAAACTCTGCCAGTATAACTCTCTGGTATAGATGCGCGCCATCTTTGAGGTTTGTTCTGGCCAACCCCATTTAAATATCCTTTTTTAGGGCTGTTGTGGTTATTAGCTGATTTTGGTTTCCGTTTTTTAGCCAGCCAGCTAATTCTACTTGCGTTAGGATGATCAGAATAATCAGAAAGCCATGTCCTTAACTCATCATAACTTGAGCGCCAGGCGTTTGGATGCAAATATTTCTGAGACTGAATGTGCCCGACAAGAATTCTGTTCGATAATTGAGTTACCAGCTTATCTGCTTTTTAATTTCCCCAATTTCTTGTAGAGCAAAAATTTGCTGATATAATTTCACATCTTTATCTTTAAGCGGCTGGGGCAACGATGGATTTATAGATCGCTCATAATACTCTTCGGCTAGTAAATTTTCTGAAAAAAAAATGAAAAATGATATTAAGCTAAACAATACGCATAACATTTTTCTCGAATAAACAGAGGTTATCAACCTTTGCAAAAGCACCATAAAATCATCAACTCTTCATTACTTTACGTACACGAATCACTAAACTATATGCGGATTCTTTACTCTTAAGTCAATAAAGCGAGCTTACTCTGTAAAGGTATTGCAGTTAATGTGTAACCAAACCTTTACTAATTGCACGTTTCAACATGACTAGGTCGTAAAACGCCAATTTTTTTTGAGCTGGGGCACGTAGTAAGTAGGCAGGATGAAGTGTAGGTAGAATGGGAATTGACTTGTCCGAGCCGAATTTCTTTTCATAAATGAGACCTCTTATTTTTAGAATACCAAGTTCTGTTTCTAAAAGAGCCTTCGCAGAAACACCTCCTAGTGCAACAATAATATCTGGTTTTTTTAATTGGATATGTTTTAACATGAATGGCCTCAGTTGACTGATTTCCAAGGGAGAGGGCGTTCTATTTCCAGGGGGGCGCCAAGGAATAAAATTTGTGATGTAGATTTGCTGCCTATCCAAGCCAATAGATTTGAGCATTTTATCTAAAAGCTGACCTGCCTGGCCTACGAAGGGAATTCCCATTTTGTCTTCGTCTTTTCCAGGAGCCTCGCCGATGATCATGATTTTTGCGTTGGGATTACCATCACCAAAAACAAGCTGACTTGCAGTGTTTCTAAGACTGCACCCATCAAATTTTTCTAAAGCCATCTTCAATTCATTGAGCGTTGTTAAAGCCTCTAACGAACCAGGCTTTTTGGAGTCAGATATTTCACTATCTACTGTAGAAATATTCGCGCCTGAACTGTTAGTTTGTTCTAAAACATTAACTTGCGAAGGTGAGGTTTTCGGAAGTGATAAATCTGGTTGGACGGATTTTTCTAATAATTCCATATATTGTTTTAAGGCGGTCATTTTATCTTGCACAAGTGGGTAAGTTGAAATAGCTTCATCCGCTCCAATTTCCGTCTGCCAGAAAAGTTGCGAAATAAGATGGTTTTTTGTCGTTTTATGCTCTGACATAATAAGTTTGTTCTATATTTAGTAATTATTAGAAAAATTTTTGGTCATAGAGTAAAGTTAGCTATTGAGATAGCGTTATTTAATTAAATATAAATATGAATTGTCACGCAAGATAAGAAAAAATGAGGGGTATATATGGAACGCGAATCAATTGAATTTGATGTCGTAATCATCGGCGGGGGACCGTCTGGCCTCTCAGCGGCTATCAAACTCAAACAATTAGCATCAGAACAGGGCCATGATGTCTCTGTTTGCCTAGTCGAAAAGGGGAGCGAAGTAGGTGCTCACATTTTATCTGGTGCGGTTCTAGAACCGCGCGCTTTAAACGAATTATTACCTAACTGGCAAGAGTTAGGAGCACCTCTTGATACACCCGTCAAAAGTGATCATTTCATGCTGTTATCTCAGAATTTACATTATAAACTGCCTACGCCGCCACAAATGAGGAATCATGGCAATTACATCATTTCACTTGGAAATTTTTGCCGCTGGCTAGCTAAGCAAGCGGAAGCGTTAGGCGTTGAGATATTTCCAGGTTTTGCTGCTGCTGAGGTTTTATTTAATAAAAATGGAACTGTTCGGGGAATAGCAACCAATGATTTAGGGGTTGGAAAAGATGGACAGCCTACTGATAGCTACATGCAAGGTATGGCATTAATCGGCAAGCAAACAATCTTTGCAGAAGGTTGTAGAGGCCACTTAACGAAGGGGTTGTTTGATACGTTTAATTTAAGAGAGGGCAAAGACCCACAAACTTTTGCTATTGGAATAAAAGAATTATGGGATATAGATCCAGAAAAGTCTAAACCAGGCACTGTTTGGCATTCTGTAGGATGGCCACTGCCTTCTGATACTTATGGAGGCTCATTTTTGTATCATCTATCTGGAAACCAAATAGCTACCGGGTATGTAGTTGGACTTGATTATAAAAATCCATACTTATCTCCATTTGAGGAATTTCAAAGGTTTAAAACACATCCTTCAGTTCGGTCAGTTTTTGAAGGAGGAAGAAGAGTGTCGTATGGTGCCCGCGCATTAAATGAGGGGGGCTTTCAATCGATTCCAAAATTGACTTTTCCAGGCGGATGCCTCGTTGGATGCACAGCTGGTTTCTTGAATGTCCCTAAAATAAAAGGAACGCATACCGCTATGAAATCCGGCATATTAGCAGCAGAAGCCGTCTACAATGCGGTTTTGGAAGATACTTTAGAGCCGTCATCTTATCAGCGGAAATTGCAAGATAGCTGGTTATGGAGTGAATTATATAAGGTGCGCAATATTCGACCCTCTTTTTCAAAGGGGTTTGTTGCAGGCATGATTTACTCTGGCTTTGATACCTATGTTTTCAGAGGAAATGCTCCATGGACATTTAGGCATCATGCAGATCACCTCCAACTCAAAGATGCAAAATCGTCTAAGAAAATAGAATACCCAAAGCCGGATAATGTTGTCAGCTTTGACAGAAATTCATCTGTTTATTTATCATCAACCAATCATGAAGAAAATCAGCCTGTACATTTGCAATTAATTGATAACAAGGTTCCTATCGAAATAAACCTTAAGAAATATGATTCTCCAGAACAACGTTATTGTCCTGCCGGTGTTTACGAAATTGTTCACGCAGAAGATACTTCAGGTCCGTATCTGCAAATAAATGCCCAAAATTGTGTGCATTGTAAAACCTGCGACATAAAAGACCCAACTCAAAACATAAAGTGGGTAACTCCTGAAGGGGGGAGCGGACCAAATTATCCGAATATGTAATCAATATATGTTAATTTTAAGACTAAACATTTTATGAAAGAGATAAGAATTCCAGCCCTATTGACCAAACCTGGAAGAATACTTTTCTTCTGTGCTTTTCTTATGATGTCTTGCCAGCAAGCAAGTGCTGACGAGCCAATTGATGTTTTGGAAGAAGGCCAAAACGCCGTTTATAGCAGTAATGCCCAAAATCTGTTCGGATACTATTTAGGAGCATTGCACGCAGAGAAAAATGAAGATGTTAGGTCCGCTGCCAAATTCTACACTGAATCACTTGCAATCGATAACACCAATCCAGAACTGCTACAAGCTAGTTTCTCAAATTTATACGCATCAGGGCGAATTATTGCTGCAGCTGAGATCGCGCAGCAGGCTGAATCTCTTAACCAGAGTTTGCAAATGGGTATCGAGCCAGCATTGGCTATTGCTGCGAGGGATACTGATTGGGAAGCAGTTCTTGCTCTAAGTGACAGCGCTATAATTGAGGGAAGTAGCCAACATCTGGGATTTCTTTTTCGGGCATGGGCGATGTTTAATTTAGGGCAGAATAGTGCGGCGATTAGTGTGCTTGAAATGCTCTCTAAACTTTTAGACGAGCAGGGGTATAGTGAGAACGATTTTCTGAAATTATTTATTTCGCAACTATTTATACTCGAAAAAAACTATACTCTGGCTTTGGCACAGCTCTCAGAAATATCCTTGGATAAAACAAGTAACCACGAGTTAATAATTGCTACAGCAGAAGCATATGCTTTAATCGGAAAAATAAATATCGCCAAGAAATTGGCTCAAAACTTATCTATAAACTATAATCAAGACAAAGTAATTTCTTGGCTTGAGAACCGCTCTAACGCAGAGAGTCCTGAAAAAAACAGAAATTATTTCCTTGCACAATCTATTATTCATTTGAGTTTATTTACCCTAACAGAAGAGACAGTTTTGTATCTAAGGCACCGCTCCCAACTTGGACTTTTTATAGCTGATTCTAATGGGTTTACCCTACCTGCCGCCAGCATCATTCTATTACAACTTGCCGATCAACAAAATAATTTTCAAGATGCAAGTTTTTATTTTAGCACTGTTCCAGAAGCTAACCCACGTTTTCAAATCAGCTTAGTGATTTATTTATATCAATTAAGACAGAACCGACAAACTACTGACGCTATTGAGATGCTCCAAACATATCTCTTAAAGAAAACAAACAGTCCAATATTAGAAGAAATGTTGGGTGACTTTTATAGAATTAAAAAAGAATGTCATAATGCAATACAGCGATATGAAAATGTTACCAAAAGGAAGCCTGTTTTAGCAGATATCTACCGCAAGCTTGGTATGTGTTATGAGCAAACTGACCAGGCGAGTAAGGCAGAGGCTGCATTTGCAAAAGCGCTGGAATTAAATCCAAATGATAGCAGTGCTCTTAACTATCTTGGATATTGGTGGGCTGATGAGGGAAGAAATCTGGATAAAGCCATTGAACTTATTACAAGGGCTGTTGAGTTACATCCAGACAATGGATATTATGCTGATTCACTTGGCTGGATTTATTTTAAAATCGGCGAGGCCAAAAAAGCTGTGATGTGGTTAGAGCGTGCAATACAGCTCGCTCCCGATGATGCTGTTATTCATGACCATCTTGGTGATGTTTACTGGCATCTAAGGAGACCTCTTGAGGCTCGGTATAAGTGGCAATTTGCTTATGAGATGTATTCTGACGAAGCAACAAGGAAACTTGTCTCAGAAAAAATAAAATTTGGCTTGTCGCAAACTTTAGACTGAATAAAATACCATGTTTATCTCTAACCCCCAATACAACTTTAGATATCTGGCACCAGCCAAGGTTAACCTTTCCCTGCAAATTGCTAGGAAACGACCTGATGGATATCACGAGTTAGCATCTATTGTTGGTTTTACAGAGTTCGGAGATTCTCTCGCTATTAAACTCTCTGACACAGATCAATTAGCTCTTTGCGGAGAATTTTCAGCTGATATCGATACTAAAACTTCTGAGAATCTAGCTATGAAAGCTATTAAGACTTTAAGAGAACATAATCATCACATTCCCCCATTAGGAATAAAAATTGATAAACAGATACCAGTTGGCGGCGGATTAGGGGGTGGGAGCTCCAATGCAGCAACTACTTTCTTAGCACTCAATGAAATCTTCAATCTTAATTTATCGAAAACCAATTTAGAAAATATGGCTCTAAAAATAGGGGCTGACATACCCGTTTGCCTTTACCGAGATTTTGTTTTTATGAGGGGTGTTGGTGATAGGATAACTAAGATATCTAATGCTAGGATATCTAATTATATTGTACTGGCAAATCCAAATTCTATTGTAAGTACTAGCAAAGTTTTTGAAGAGTTTGATAAAAACACTTCGGGAGAAGATACAGGATGGTTTAAGGGAAACACAGATACGACCCAATTATTAACTGGTAGCAACAATCTTCAAGAATCTGCAATTAAAATTTATCCAGAAATTGGCATTTTATTAAATACCATGAAAACATTGTATCCAAAGAGTAGAAACACAGAGCAACATTCAATACAGATGAGTGGAAGTGGAGCAAGCTGTTTCGCATTGTTTGAGGACAAGAAAAATGCAGATATGTTTTGTAGAAAAATACAACAGGCTGGATATTGGTCAGTTTCAACTAAATTTATTTCGAATTTTTAAACTACAATCAATTTTTAGATTGATCCATTGATTTCAGGCCGTTAGATTGCGACAATCAAATTTCAAAATTTGATGGGGCGTAGCCAAGTGGTAAGGCATCGGTTTTTGGTATCGTGTATCGTAGGTTCGAATCCTACCGCCCCAGCCATCACTCAGATTAGCTAAATTACCTTATTTCCTTCGATATTTCTGATTACACCTGCCACCCACCAAATTCTATTTGTTCGAATTGGATTGCATTTTTCACAACATTTTTATAACATTTTGCTGTTCTTCTACTTTTTCTCACGTTTACTCTAGACATATCTCCCCTTCTAATACCTCCAAGTGAATCTTATTTGTGTTCATAAAAAGTATGGGACCAGCTTTTTGTAGATAACGGAGTTGCTCCAGTTTCTGTTCGCCACAATCCATCCTTGCAACGATGTACTAGCATCAGGGCCTCTCTATCACCTGATCCATAACTTAAAATTTGATGCTCTACGATTATGTCATCATTCTCATAAATACAGCGATGATTTTCTACGTTCGCAGCAACCATCCATTCCTTCATTTGATCCCAGTCAATATCCTCCATCTTCTTGACTTCTCCAGTTGAGTAGATAACTAACTCATAATCATCATGATGACATTCTAAAAAGGCTGAAACATCTTTTTCATTCCACGCTTTTGTATATTTTTCAAAAAAGGCTCATTTTTTGTCCTCAAGTGATTTCAACAATCTTTCATATAAAACATAAACCTATCTGACAACTCTTAAGTCATATCCTTCAAACTGCCCAAAAAACTGCTTTATTCTCTAATAAATAGGGATGTGGGTGTTGTCACCAGTGTCTGAACTAAAGAATCGGTTGAAACCAACAAACAAGATAAAACTCAATTTAAAAATAATCAGAACAACAAGAGGACAAAAACTACACTTTAAAAAATAGTCTTTAAAGTTTTTTTTTAATATCTCTGAAAATTTGGACACCCTTTGCGCTATACTTTTTTTATGGCAAATTGGATTCTTAAATGGAGATTGTTCTGAAAAAGATATTTAAAAATAAGGCGAATGGATTCAGCAGATACAATTTCAGGGGGGAAAAATTTCCATTCTAAATACATTAAACAGGTTTTTTTAAAATGAAAAACATTACTTGGATTGCAAGTTATCCAAAAAGCGGCAACACATGGATAAGGACTATTCTGTATAGCGCGATATTAGGAAAACTTGACATAAATGGCATGGGAAAATTTATTCCTAATTTCGCTACTTTAGCTAGTGACATGCTTGGAAATGCATTTAAAGACCCGATGGAAATTAGATATAAATGGCTTGAAACACAAAAACGTATATCTGAAACTGCAATTTCTCAAGGTAAAAGTTGTATACTAAAAACCCATAACGCCGCTGGGAAATATGATGTTGGTGTTTTTCCAAACTCCGAATTTTCTGCGAATGCAATCTATATTGTAAGAGACCCTAGGGATGTAGCAGTCTCTTATTCCAAACATTTCAATCACTCAATCAAAGTAGCGACTGACAAACTTAATGATGAGAATCTTATCAATTTACAGCCAGAGGATAGGAAACGGGGTGAATTCACATCCTCATGGAAGAATCACGTAACTGGTTGGAAGAATGCACAAATTCCAGTTTACTTTTTAAAGTATGAAGATTTAATAGCAAAACCATATGAAAATATTTCCTCCATATTAGAATTTTTAAAAATCAATCCCGTTATTGCGATATCTGATATTTTGTATCTTACTAATTTTGAAAATTTATCCAAATTAGAAAAAAACACTGGGTTTAGGGAGGCGTCAAGTCATTCAAAATTTTTCAGGGTAGGCACTAGGTCGCAATGGAAAAAAATACCAAGTAAATCCTTTAAGACAATAGAAAAAAATAACAGCAAAATAATGAAAAAGTTAGGGTATTTATAAATAGGTTTAGAAATAATTAACCTGAAATGGTTTTTTGAACTCAGTATTATAAATCCTTAACAGACCCTAATACCTGTCAAAAAATTAATGACACATGCTGTGAACATTTTGGTGAAGAGATTCAAATGTTAAGCATTTAAGATCATATTTGGATTGGTTCGTTAGAACTAAAAACCTTCTCCTATCAATCCGTAGCCATTTTCTGTTGTGAGAATATAGGTGGTAGCAGTAAGCCTTTTTATCTTTTGGCGTAATCTGTAAATATGTGTCTCGAGAGTATGGGTAACCAAATCTGACTGAAATCCCCACACTTCTTGAAGCAACACCTCTTTTGAAACGGGCGTTGGAAAAGATTCAACCAACATTCTTATAATAAATGTTTCTTTTTCTGTAAGATTTATTCTCTCGGGTTTTCCTGAAATAGACAACATTTTATTAGCAAGAGTGAATTCTAACAAACCAATGGTGAAAGGAGCAGAATCAGATGACTTGAATTGTCTTATTTGTGCTCTGATGCGAGCTAACAGCTCACCTAACCTAATTGGTTTTGTGATGTAATCATTTGCACCTGCATTGAGACCATTAATAACGTCATTTTCACTTCCCTTGTCAGTAAGAATGATAATTGGTTTCTCAAAACCGGTCTGTCGCAAGAAAACACAAAAATCTATTCCCGATCCATCGGGCAAATCAACGTCTAGCAACAAAATATCTGGTTTAAATGAGGGCACCAGTATTTTAGCGTCACCTATGTTGCCTGATGATAAAATTTCGCCAACTCTTTCTTGTTGAAGCTGACTTGTAAGAACTTCGGTCAAAAACTTATCATCATCGACGCAAAGCAACTTTATTGGCTGTAATTCGTATTCAACATCCATTCTTCTGCCTTTTTAAACAAATGATGGGCTCAATTACTACATATTTCATGAAATAATTGCCTTTTGGTGCAAATAAGGTTTAAAACGTTACGTTACTATTAGAATTTTAAACATGACAATATAGCAAACTAATAGAGTTATGCAATTGACAATTAATCCAAAAAACATTGCAGGTAAAATCGATGCAGCGCTGTCTGCTCTTAGAAGGGGCTCAATGGTCGTAATACGTGACAAAAATCAGCGTGCAGGCTTTATTAGAGCTGCGGAATTTGCTGATTATGAATTACCAGAAATCCCATATATAAACCAGATTGCCCCAATACTTTGTTTAACAAGGCAACAAGTTCAATATTTAAGACCAAATAACACCTCTATAAAACCGGTTTTTAGCTTGCCTGCAAACACTCTTACCGGAAAACAAATAGTGGGCTTGTCGATTGGAGAGAGCAAACTTCTACCGGAAAATGTTGGGTTGCTTCCAGAACATGAAAACTCACTCGTAGATTTGGCTATAAAAGTTGTGAAGTTTTCAAAATTATTACCTTCGGCCATTCTATATCGCATATCGCACGCAGATACTTACAAGCAGAACCAGCTTTCCAGCCCCTATCAGATACCCGTTTTGGAATCTTCAGATATTGAGAGTTTCTCGTCAATTCAAACATCCCTCTCTATCAGCATAAAAGCTGACCTTCCTCTAAAAGAAGCGCCAAAGTCAAAAATTGTTATGTTCCGAAATAGTAACGGTAAAGAAGAGCATTTTGCTATCGTTGTTGGAAATGGGCTAAGTGTTAAGGAGCCTCTGGTTAGATTACACTCTCAATGTCTTACAGGAGATGTGTTTGGGTCACTGAAATGTGATTGTGGTGAACAGCTTAAAGCAGCACTGTCTTTGATGAGTAATGAAGGCGCAGGCGTTGTATTATATCTGGCGCAAGAAGGCAGAGATATAGGTTTGTTGAATAAAATACGCGCCTACGCGCTCCAAGATGCTGGGCTTGATACAGTAGAGGCTAATCATAGTTTGGGATTTGATACAGATGAACGTGGCTTCAGTACCGCTTTTGAGATGCTAAATTTACTTGAAGTTTCAGAAATTAAACTACTTACGAACAATCCAGATAAAGTTAAACAGCTATCAGAACTCGGCATTACAATTACACAGAGGCTACCCTTGGTGCTTCCTACTAATCCTCATAATGAAAATTATATTAGAGTCAAGAGAGATAAAACAGGCCACTTTATAAGCTAACATCGATAAGGCTAGGTTTTTTCTAACATGATCTGTTCCCAAAAAAAGCAGTTCCAATGCGTATATGAGTTGCCCCTAGCCTTATTGCGTCTTCAAAGTCCGCGCTCATTCCCATGGAAAGTGATTTCAGACCTGCATGTGAAGCCAATTTATTTAAAAAAGCAAAGTGCGGGCTTGCATCTTCATCTATTGGGGGAATGCACATAAAACCTTCAATTGAGAGGCCGTAATCTTGAGAGCACACTCGTGCAAACTCGACTGCTTCATTTGGCTTAACTCCAGATTTTTGGGGTTCAGACCCAGTGTTGACTTGAATAAAACAAGGAAGATTTTTATTTTGTTTTTTCATTTCCAGTGACAATGTTTTTGCTATCTTATCTCTGTCTATAGAATGTATAAAATCGAACAAATTAACTGCATCGGCGGCTTTATTACTTTGAAGCGCTCCTATTAGATGAAGTTTCAAATTAGGGTATAGAGGTTTCAATGAATTCCATCTTACATATGCTTCTTGAACTTGGTTCTCTCCAAAACTTCTATAACCACGGTCTAACGCGGCTTTAACAAGTTCGTTGGGCTGGCGTTTTGATACTGCAATCAACTCCACTAAAGAACGATCTCTTTGACAATTTTTGCATGCCTTTTGAATCTTATTCTCTATCTCGCTCTGCTCAGGCGAATTAGTTTCCGATTTTGATATCATTTACTATGCTCACAAAGAATGTCTACTTTATTTTTCTTTTTAAAACCAAAAACCGAGATATGAATACTATTATCTAGGTTATCCAAAAAAATAAATAAAATATTAATTTAGGGTAACCACCACTTTACTGTTGCAAATTTATCACAGTAAAGATTTTAGTTCTTATTTATTCAACGTTTTAATGTTAAATAATTAAAATATTCAGTTAATATTAAAATCGGTCAATAATGGCCCTTACTACGTTTTAACGGAGATTTTTATGCGTAAAATTTTACTTGCTACTACAGCATTAGTTGCTGTTGCTGGTGTTAGTGCTGCCAATGCTGATGTTTCATTCAGTGCCGGTAGCGCATTCATTTATACCACAAGTTCAGATGACGTTACTGATAACACCACTGCTGGTGATAATGGTAATTCTTATGGAGCAGACACAACCATGTCCGCTTCATGGTCATCAACAACTGATTCAGGTTTATCAATTTCAATGGATATAGACTTGACAGATATGACAGCCGGAAGCTCTATCGGCGGCGATTTTGGTACTATCCGCTTTGATGATGGCGGTGGCGGTGCAGGTGATGCGGGTGCAGGTGATGCGGACGTAACTCCAGATGCCTCTACTGGTACTAATACCTTCGACTTCACAGGCGGAGAGAGTATTAATGGTGGAGCTATTTCCTACACATCACCTGACTTCAACGGTTTCAATTTCTCTGTCGGTACTACAAACGGTGGAACAACAAGCACCGCAGACGAGACATCAATGAGTGTTACTTATGCAGCGTCAGTGAACGGTGCTGATGTAAGTTTAGGCTACGCGTCTGGAAATACTGGTGCCAGTAACTCTGCTACCACCACAGTAGGCGTTGATGCAACATCATTGAATGCTTCTATCGGAGTTGGTGATATTACTATTTCACTTGCTCAAAACAAAGTGAGCGCTGATAACCAGGCTGATAATAATACAACACAGTATGACATCAGTTCAGACGAATTCGGTGTTGCTTACGCACTTACTGACGCAATTGCTCTTAGTGCTAGTTCAACTGCTGTATCAGGGACTGCAACTGGAACAGCGGCTGCGGGTGTAGATTACAAGCATGACCAGAGTTCCTATGGCATCGCATACACAGTTGCATCTGGTGTAACTTTGTCAGGTACATTTACAGATTTCACTAATAGTAACGGTACAACTGATGTTTCAGGCACCGCTACTGTCGTAAAATTAGCTGTTTCTTTCTAATATAAAAGAAATAAGTTATATATAAGGGGGCCAGTTTGTCTGGCCCTCTTTTTTTATTACATACTTATTCCCAAGAGGAGATACATATATGTCTAGATACTTATTTCTTTTGTTTTTTCTTAGCTTTTCGGCTTGCTCAAGCATAGAACCCGCATCAGATAAATCAAAAAGAAATAGTGATGACAAGGGTTCATTTATTACCGGAAAAAATGAACAAGGTTTCACATTGGATGATATCAGAGGTATTTCAAACCAGAAGGCCACTGGTATACCTGTTAACGCGTTGTTATGGCGGGCTTCTCTTGACATAGCCTCTATTCTTCCCATTGAAGACATCGATGTATTTAGTGGAACAATCCTAACCGATTGGTATAGTCTTCCATCAAAACCAAGCGAACAGATTAAACTAGCTATTTTTGTTCTCGATAAAGAGCTCCGCTCCGATGCTATACGTGTTGTTATATATGTTCAATCACGTCAGGGAGATGTCTGGAAAGATGCTGGGATAGATCTGGAGCTTGGAAAAAAGTTAGAAGACTTAATTTTAACAAGAGCACGTGAAATACGAGCATCGATTGTCATTCAATAACCTAGGTTTTATTTACCATGTCTGCATTTGTCCCATCTAAAATTGAAAAAAAATGGCAAGTCGCTTGGGAAAACGCTAAGTGCTTTAGTGCTGAAGATTTTTCTAAAAAACCAAAATATTATGTACTTGAAATGTTTCCGTATCCTTCTGGGCGAATTCATATGGGGCACGTTCGAAATTACGCGTTGGGAGACGTAGTTGCGAGGTTTAAGAGAGCAAAGGGATTTAATGTTCTGCACCCCATGGGGTGGGATGCATTCGGACTTCCTGCTGAAAATGCAGCAATAGAGAGGAAAACCCACCCAGCCAAATGGACAAGACAAAATATTGATTCCATGCGGAAACAATTAAAAACAATAGGTCTTTCTTACGATTGGCTGCGCGAGTTAGCAACATGTGAGCCTGATTATTACAAACACGAGCAGCTCATGTTTCTTAAATTTCTAGAAAAGGGCCTTGCCTATCGGAAGAAATCCTGGGTAAATTGGGATCCTTTTGAAAACACTGTTCTAGCAAATGAACAGGTTGTTGATGGATGTGGTTGGCGCTCTGGTGTTCCAGTTGAGCGCCGCGAACTATCCCAGTGGTTTCTAAACATCACCAGATATAGTGAAGAACTATTGAATTCAATAAAAAAGCTTGAAAACTGGCCGGAACGCGTGCGCTCGATGCAACATAATTGGATTGGCAGATCAGAGGGGTTGCAACTTAAGTTCAAAATAGATAGGGGTATTTACGATTACTCAGAATTAGAAGTATTCACAACTCGTCCTGATACATTATTTGGCGCATCTTTCG
The DNA here is from genome assembly GCA_902516825.1 of uncultured SAR116 cluster alpha proteobacterium. GTDB lineage: Bacteria > Pseudomonadota > Alphaproteobacteria > Puniceispirillales > Puniceispirillaceae > UBA5951. Next base: position 12,568 of record CABXZZ010000010.1, on the reverse strand, counting down.
TTGCTATTTCTGCACATCATCCTTTAGCGAATTATCTTGCAGCAGAAAGTTCAGAAGTAGCGAAGTTCATTGCCGATTGTGATGGCCTTGGCACGTCTGAGGTGGCCATTGAGCAGGCAGAAAAACAGGGTTTTAAAACAGAATTACTAGTGCATCATCCTCTTATTAATGACAAAAAATTACCTGTTTACATTGCTAACTTCGTGCTAATGGACTATGGTACAGGAGCTATATTTGGGTGCCCAGCGCATGATCAACGTGATCTTGATTTTGCTCGTAAATATGACCTTACTGTTACAGAAGTAGTCTGCCCAGAAGGTGAAAAAGCTGGAACATTCTCAATTAAGGACGTCGCCTATACTGGTACTGGAACAATTATAAACTCAGGTTCCTGGAACGGTCTTGACGTAGAGGCGGCAAAGAATGTTGCCATTAAAGAGATAGAGGCTATCGGAGCAGGGTCTAAACAGGTAACATTTAGATTGCGAGATTGGGGAATATCACGTCAGCGATATTGGGGATGTCCAATACCAATCATTCATTGCTCAGCATGCGGGATAGTCTCTGTTCCTGAAAAAGATTTGCCTGTTGAGCTTCCAAATAAGATTGAGTTCGGGGCATCTGGTAACCCACTTGATAACCACCCAACTTGGAAGCACGTTGCGTGTCCTAAATGCGGCGCTGATAGTGTGAGAGAAACAGATACCTTTGATACTTTTTTCGAGAGCTCTTGGTATTATCTAAGGTTTGTTGATCCTATGTCTAAGTCAGCTTTTAATGCGGAGAAGGCTGCTTATTGGATGCCAGTAGATCAATATATCGGAGGGGTAGAGCACGCAGTTTTACATCTTTTATATTCAAGATTCTTCTCCAGGGCACTTAGTGATGTAGGATACTTAAATCTAGATGAGCCATTTGCTGGTCTCATGACACAAGGAATGGTTTGCCATCAATCTTTCAAATCCAAAGACGGACAATGGCTATTTCCAAATGAGGTTAAAAAAGGTGATAGAGGCTTTGTTTCAGTGGTAGATAATTTGCCTGTCCAAGCTGGCCGCGTTGAGAAAATGAGTAAGTCAAAGCGTAATGTTATAGACCCCGAGGAAATTATACAATTATATGGAGCTGATACCGCACGATTGTTTATGCTTTCTGATTCTCCGCCAGATAGAGATCTTGAATGGACGGAAGCTGGTGTTGAGGGTTCCTTTAGATTTATAAGTAAAATTTTTAAACTGTCTTTGGAAACACCCCCTAGACCAAACCGTCAAATTAGCTTAAATGATTTAGAGACTCTTTCAGTAAACGCTTTAGCTCTGCTTAAAATAGCGCATCGCTCTGTTTATATAATAAGTGAAAATATAGAGAAATTTGCGTTTAATAAATGTGTTGCGCAACTTCACATATTAGTCAATGCCCTGTCATCTTTCAAAGAGAAAGGGGAAGTAGCAAATCGCATTAAGCACCATGTTTTGGAATTACTTGCACAAATATTAACACCATTCGCTCCGCATATTGGAGAAGAGCTCTGGTTCAATTTAGGAAACACAAGACTTGTAAGCACATCCCCTTGGCCAGATGTTTTTGAAAAGCTTCTCAATGATGATACGATTGAGGTTGCGGTTCAAGTGAATGGTAAAGTCAGAGCTAAGCTTAATTTACCAGTAGATCTACCAAAGCAGGAAGCAGAGACAGCTGCACTTTCAACGGAAGAAGTCAAAAAGCACATGTCTGGCAGACAGATTAAACGTATCGTAGTCGTACCAAACAGGATTATCAATGTTGTGGGCTAAAAAATATTTCTATTTAACTTTATGTTGTATTATTTTATTTTTGACTAGTTGTATTGGCGCGAGCGAGACTGGAAATGACGTCTTGGTGAAAGATAAGATATCCCAGATTACAGCGAAGAATCCTAAATCTCATATAGAGCTATTATTTTACAAACAATTTCATCACGTTGCACGCAACTCTCCAATGAGTGAGAGCTACAAGCTTACTTATTCCTTGGATGTTTCAAACACCCAAACCCTTTCTGTTACTCAAAACTCCTCTAACTTAAAAAACACCTCTGTCACAGTAAAGTTTGAGCTAGAAGATTCACGAACTGGGCAGTCAATCCACCAAGGTAAGATAAGATCCGAGGCTACTTCGGGGGCTGTTTCCGGATTGTATGCACAAGAACAATCCGAGAAATTCGCGCAAGAGCGCCTCGCGATTTTGTTAGCGCAACGTGTTTATCAGAACCTATATCTTTATTTCTTGGAAAATCCTGATAGCTAATCTCTTATGAAAATTTCCCCTAAAGACATTGATTCACTTATCAAAAGGCCAAAAGAATCTTTTTTAGCATATTTGCTTCATGGGCCAGATTCTGGCCTGATAGACGAGCGTGCGAGTACGCTAGCACATGTTTTCTCCCCTAATTTGGAAGATCCGTTTTCTATCTCCAGGTTGACTGGTAAAGAAATTCAAACAGACCCAGCGCTGTTGGCAGATGCTTTAAATTCTATAGCTCTGATGGATACACTAAAAGTGGTTTTATTAAACGGAACTTCAAATGAACTCGGATCTGCGGTAAAAGCTAATATTAAATATTTAAACCTAGATTGTCGATTGATTATCACTGCAAGACAAAGTACAACAAAACATAGCCTTATCACGTTATGTGACAAACACCCGCAGATTGCATCTATTGCCTGTTATCCAGACGACGATATTAATCTACGACGATTTGTTCGCAACAACCTGTCTGAACATGGAATTAATATTTCTAACGAATTGATAGTTTATATATCTGAAAAACTCAGTACCGACCGTGCCATTAATAGGAGTGAAATTGGGAAGCTCGCCTTATATGCTGCAACCACAAAATCCATTAAGCAACAAGAAATTGATGTGCTACTTGGAGATAATTCATCACAACTCATTGATCAATTGGTCAATGCTGTTTTTGATGGAAAAACAAAAAAACTTGGGTTTTTGTTGGAAAAAACCAAGTCTGAAGATTTACAACCCATTATTATTATTAGATATTTTCAATCTTATCTCAAGATACTAATTAGTGTTGGTGCTGGGAAAAAATCTGGTTTATCGACTGCGGCTGCAATAGGTAATCTGCGCCCGCCAATTTATTTTAAAAGAAAAGAAGCTGTCATACGCCATAGTGGCGTTTGCACTGTCGGATGGTGTTTGGCCCTTTTAAAGAGATTGATGTTATTAGAAAAACAGTGTAAGAGAGGCACCAACCCAAACCCTTTTAGTTTGATTGGGCAATCCTTACTCGGCATAGCTATTAGCCTATCTCGTCAACGCTTTTGAACACCTAATTTTTCTAATAAAGCGTCAAACTGATCTAGCGATGAGATCGATATTTTAATAGCACCAGTCTCTCTTTTTAAATTCCACTTGATTTCAGCCTTCAGCCCTATTTGGCGCTCTATCTTTTCTTCTAAATCTCTATTTTCTAGGCAAGATACATTATCATCTGTATTTAACTTTCCATTGGTCTTTTTCTTACGATTAAAAAGATTTTCAGCTTCACGAGCTGTTAAACCCTGCTTGATTATTAACTTTGCCAAATTATCTATGTCAGAGTGTCCTATGATAGGGCGAATTTGTCCAACCGAAACACTACCATTATCTATATGAGACTGTATCCATTCTGGAAGTGTTAACAGGCGCATTAAATTAGTAATATAAGGTCGTGATTTACCGATAACGTCTGATAATTGTTGCTGAGTATAACCATATGTTTGAATTAACTGCTGATAAGCGGCTGCTTCTTCTATAGAGGACAAATCATGTCTTTGAATATTTTCAACAAGAGCAATTTGAGCTGCTTCTTGTTCTGAAAATTCTTTAATTACTGCTGGGATTTTATAGATTTTAGCAATTTGAGCTGCTCTCCATCTGCGTTCACCAGCAATTAGCTGATACTTGTTTAATTTGCCTGGTGTAGGGCGCACTAATATATGCTGTATAACACCCTGTTTTAAAAGGGAATTTGCTAATTCTTTTAAGGAATCGGTATCAAACTTTCTTCGTGGTTGCCATGGGCCTGGACTTATCCATTCAATGGGAATTTGTTGTACTGATGAAGAATTTGACAGTAATTTTGTACCTGCCATACCCGCGATATTATCACCAAATTTAGGGCTCGGGGTAGAGAATTCCTCTAATGAAGACCGTGATTCTGCATCACCTAACAGTGTCGATAATCCGCGGCCTAGGCCACGCTGAATTTTCTTTGTTCTCTTTGGTGCTTTTGTCATAAAATGACATTCTCCTGTTGTAATAATTCTGCTGCAAGTAATGCATAAGCCTTGGAGCCTGGACAATTAATATCATACATTAAAACAGGTTGACCAAAAGATGGTGCTTCCGACACCCTAACGTTACGTGGAATAATGGTCTGATATACCTGCTTACCAAAATGTTGCTTAACGTCATTTACAACCATTTCAGATAGATTGTTACGACTATCGAACATTGTGAGAACAATACCTTGAACGGATAGATTTGGATTTAAATTTTTCTTTACTAACTCTACCGACCGCAACAATTGAGCTAATCCTTCAAGAGCATAAAATTCACATTGCAGCGGTACCAATACGGATTCAGAAGCTGATAGCGCATTTACAGTAAGTAGACCAAGAGATGGTGGACAATCAATAATAACGAAGTCAAAGGACCTAGAAATTGGGCGAAGAATCTGGTCTAACATATATTCTCTATTTTCTTTATTTCTTATTTCAACTTCAGCTGCAGCTAGGTCCATATCTGCTGGCACTATAAATAGCTTTGGAACTATTGTTTGTTGCATTGCATCATTAATATGTGCTTGCTGTGTTAAAAGATGATATATCTGAACGTTCCTTTGAATATTGTCAATACCAAAGCCTGTGCTTGCATTACCTTGCGGGTCCAAGTCGATTAGCAAAACTCGTTTATCACATGCGGCCAAAGCCGTTGAGAGATTAACAGCAGTTGTTGTTTTTCCAACACCTCCTTTTTGGTTGGCGATAGATATTATCTTGCTCATTAAAATTCCCTATCATGCGTCGTTAAATTGTAATTCTAGGATGCAACCATCTTCAGATGTCATAGATGCATACCGATTCGTTACCCGTATTTTCTGCCATGATTCTATATTAATCAACTCAGAACTTACAGCCCTTCCTTTCAGAAGTAAAAATCGTAGTTTCGGATGATGCTGCTTTTGCGTTAAAGCAAGTAGGCGTGGTAGAGGCGCAAACGCACGTGCTGTTACTATATCGGCCCTCAAACTAGGCATCTCTTCTAGCCTCGTTTCATGAACCAAGGCATTTGAATTAACTCGTGATAAAGCAGTTCTAAGAAACGCACACTTTTTTTTGTCTGATTCTACTAGATGTATCTCATGATCGGTTAGAATGGATAGAACAATACCAGGGAGCCCAGCACCAGAGCCGATATCAAGAATGCAACATGGATTTTTGGGAAGAAAACTACAGAGTTGAGCGCTGTCAAGAATATGCCTATCCCAAATTTCATTTATTGTTTTAGTAGAGATGAGGTTTAGGCGTTTTTGCCAGTGAAATAAAAGATCGTGAAAGGTTGAGAGCTCGGATAATGTTTCATGTGAAACATTATACTTATCCTTTAACACGGAAAGTGTATCTGTCATGACATATGGCTCTTAATTACCGCGCAACTACTATGCTTTGATGTTGTGTTCTAGTTAATTTTGAATTTCGGCGAATGTAGCGCAATACGCATACGATAGCTGCTGGTGTAAGGCCTGCTATTCTATTAGCTTGGCCTATAGAGGCCGGTTTAAACCGATTAAAGAGCTCTATTGATTCAGAAGAAAGCCCCCCTATCGCAGAAAAATCTATATCATTTGGTATTTTCAAAGCATCGTCACGCCTCATCGCTTCGATATCTGCCTCCTGTCGTTTCACATAATTCGTATAACGACAATCTGTTTCAATTTGGGAATGTATATGTGTTGGGATGTCTTTTATTTGTGGCCATAATGAAACACAATCTGATAATTTTATATCATAATTAGATAGTAAGTCTTCTGCTTTTGAAATGTTTCCATTCCGTGGAACTGGTAAATTATGAGCAGATAGCTCTGATGGTTTAGCTTTTAAATTGGTTATTATATCTCTTGCATCATTAAGCATTTGCTTTCTGTCTTCAAATGATTTACGCCTATCATGGCTAGCGCATCCCAACTCTATGGCTTTGGGGGTCAACCGCTGATCTGCATTATCTGCGCGAAGTAATAGTCTGTATTCTGCTCGTGAGGTAAACATTCTGTAAGGCTCAGGCGCCCCACATGTTATAAGATCGTCAATCATAACGCCAATGTAAGCTTCTGCTCTGTCAAGAAAAAAACCTTTTTGTTTTCCGTATATGTTGGATGATGCGCATAAAGCTGCGTTTATTCCAGCCATTAATCCTTGCGCCGCCGCTTCCTCATAGCCAGTAGTGCCGTTAATCTGGCCTGCTAGATATAAACCTGGCATCACCTTTAGCTGCAGAGTGGGATCTAATGCTCTTGGGTCAATAAAATCATATTCAATGGCATATCCAAATTGGAGAATTCTAGCCTTTTCAAGAGCTGGGATAGTCGCTATCATTTGAGTTTGCACATCGCGAGGAAGACTAGTACTGATGCCATTTGGATATACAGTATTAAGCCTTAATCCTTCCGGCTCTAAAAATATTTGATGGGAAGATTTTTCTGAAAACCGATTTACTTTATCTTCAATAGACGGGCAATATCTCGGCCCTCTTCCTTCTATTTGACCACTGTAGGCTGCTGATAAATGCATTGATTGAGATATTATTTTATGTGTTTCTTCAGTTGTCCTTGTTATACCACACGAAATTTGAGGGATGGTTATTTTATCTGTTAAATAAGAAAATGGTTCTGGATTTTCGTCTGCGACCTGCATTTCTAGTGATGCCCAGTCTATCGTTGATTTATCAAGCCTTGCTGGAGTGCCTGTTTTGAGCCTACCGACTGGCAAACCGAGCCCGCGCAGTCTTTGCGCTAGCGAATTAGAGGGTGCTTCTCCAATTCTTCCAGCTCGCACTCTCTCCGACCCAAGATGTATTATTCCACCAAGAAACGTGCCGGTAGTTAAAACTACCGAATTCGTTAATATCTCGTTTCCATCTGCTAGCTTTATGCCGGTTACAATCTTATTTTCAACTAGAATATCTATAACCGTACCCTCGTAAAATGATAGGTTTACCTGCGCTTTTAAAGCCTCTTGAACGGCTTTACTATATAAATCTCTATCTGCTTGCGCTCTCGGGCCATGAACTGCTGGACCTCTTGATTTGTTTAACATCCGAAATTGAATACCCGACTTGTCTATAGCCTGTCCCATGATGCCATCAAGAGCATCAATTTCACGCACTAAATGACCCTTTCCTAATCCTCCGATAGCGGGGTTACAAGACATCTCACCAAGTTTATGAATATCCATAGTTACGAGAAGTGTTTGTGCACCCATTCTAGCAGCAGCGCTTGCAGCTTCTGTGCCTGCATGACCACCACCTATTACAATAACGTCAGCTCTCTTGGTAACCATTTTTTTTGCTTTCTCGGTTTTTTATCACTGAACTCATTTATGTGATATAGTACCAAACTGAATAACTATATTTCAAATTTGGAATATACATCATTTGCCAATACAAAAATTAGAAAATATATTGTCTAACAAGTCATCTGCATCAACGGTGCCGGTAAGGCGCCCAATAGAAAGACACGCATGTCTTAACTCTTCTGCTACCAGTTCTGGTTGTTGTCGAATATCAAGGGCCATAGCGCGTTCTAATGCCAAAGATACTGAAAGGCAAGCTGCCTTGTGCCAAGAACGAGTTAACCGCAAGTCACTACTGCTTGACGTCGCGATATAAGATAATATTTCGATTAACTTTTTAACCAATATATCCCCGCTATTGTCTTTACTTTCATTTTGAAAGCTCGCAATTATTAGCTCGGCATGTTCCAAAACGGTAGAATTAACATGCTTAATTCTCTGTTCTATAGTTTGCTCTGATACAAGATCTGCCTTATTCAATATTACCAGCTTCTTAGCTGAACCAAATTTCTCAAAATCACAAAGAAGTTCTGTCCAACCGGGGTTTGACACATCTATTACCAAAATAGTTAGGTCAGATGCTTTCGCTACTTTCTTTGCTCGTTTTATGCCCTCTATTTCTACAAAATCCTGAGTCTCTCTAATTCCAGCCGTGTCTGTTAGGATAACAGGTATTCCGCCTAAATCTAATCGAACCTCAATAGCATCGCGCGTGGTGCCTTCTATTTCAGATACAATAGCTACATCGCGCTTTGCTAAAACGTTAAGTATTGTTGATTTTCCAGCATTTACGGAGCCTATCAAAGCTATCTTTATCCCATTGCGTATTTGCTCAGATAATTCGCTATCTTTAACAAGTGAGTTGATATTATTCCGTAGCTCTTTTATTTTCATCAAATACCCATCTAAAATATTTTCAGGTAAATCTTCGTCTGAGAAATCGATAATTGTCTCAATTCTTGATGAGATCGACACAAGGTCTTCTCTATAGGTCAGCAAAAGAGAAGATAATTTTCCGGTCATGACGTTCATTGCTTGCTGATGTTGAAGAGAAGTTTGCGCATCTATCAAGTCGGCAAGACCTTCCAAGTCAATCAATCCCATCTTACCATTATTAAACGACCTACGGGAGAACTCGCCAGGCTGTGCCGGTCTGACTCCAGTGATATTGGCTAATGTGGACAACAGAAATTTTACAACTGCTGGACTTCCATGGCATTGTATCTCTGTAATGTTCTCGCCTGTTGGGGACTTGTTTGACGGAAACAACACAAGCATTACCTCATCAATTATTTGACCTCCATCTGCTCTAAGGCGACTATATTGCACAAGTGGCTTACTTATAACGTTGGCACGCTGGACCCCAAAATGTGATAATACTCCATGTGCACCAGGACCAGATATTCTGATAATAGCAATAGCTGAATGGCCTGGCGGGGTGGCCAAAGCAAATATAGTATCAGATACACTCACCTAGTTTCCAGTTCTTTGACAAGTTTATTAAAAAACGTAATGTTAACTGTAATATTTCTTATGGCTCATTAACATCTAAATAAATGGATGCAAACTAATAAATGAACACGATTAAAACTGAACTAGGGTATTTTTTACCTATTACTACATCCAGGGGCTTAAAAGAATTGCGCTGGCAACAAACGCCCTTCTCTAGGAAACTAACCTGGCAAAACGACAACAAAGAAGTTTCATGTGAAACAATTAGGCAACTTGAAAAATACTTATCAGGCAGTCTTAATCATTTCTCCATACTATTAGATTTTTCAAATTGGTCCTCTAAAATGACCCATTGGTTCAGAACTTTATCTTTTGTTCCCTACGGACAGACCACTTCCTATCAAGGGCTAGCCCAACAATGGGGTAATATAAAAGCGGCACGCGCCGCAGGTCAGGCATGTAGAAAAAATCCAATTCCGATAATAATACCCTGCCACCGCGTACTAAGCAAAAATGGGTTTATACGACAATATAGCGGAGGTAGTAAAGAACACCCAACTGCACGAAAAAACTTGGAAAGAAAACAGTGGCTATTAAATTTAGAAAGAAGAAATAGCTAACTATTCATATTTTCAAAGAAATCTTCATTCGTTTTTGCATGACGCAATTTATCAGTTAGGAATTCCATTGCATCTACCGGCCCACTTTGCATTAAAATGCGACGTAACATCCACATTTTATTCAATGTTACCTTGTCTACCAGCAACTCTTCTTTTCTGGTTCCAGATTTAGTCACATCTATCGCTGGGAAAACCCTTTTATCTGCTATCTTACGATCTAAAATTAGCTCACTATTACCAGTACCCTTAAACTCTTCGAATATGACCTCATCCATGCGAGACCCCGTTTCAACAAGAGCTGTTGCAATTATCGTCAACGAGCCGCCCTCTTCAATATTTCTGGCAGCTCCGAAGAAACGTTTAGGTCTCTGTAGGGCATTTGCGTCAACTCCGCCAGTTAATACTTTACCTGATGACGGTACAACTGTGTTATAAGCCCTTGCGAGCCTTGTTATACTATCAAGGAGGATTACTACATCTCGTTTATGTTCGACCAAACGTTTTGCTTTTTCTAAAACCATATCTGTTACTTGAACGTGCCGTACTGCTGGCTCATCAAAGGTTGACGAGATTACCTCTCCTTTAACGGATCTTTGCATATCTGTTACTTCCTCAGGGCGCTCATCTATTAGTAAAACTATGAGGTATACCTCTGGATGGTTTTTAGATATTGCGTGCGCTATTGATTGCAACATCATGGTTTTACCAGTTCTTGGTGGCGCAACAATAAGACTCCTTTGCCCTTTTCCAATAGGAGCTATCAGATCCATAATTCTTGGTGTCTTGTCCTTGTTGTCAGGGTCAAACGGTAATTCCATAGTCAGTTTTTTATTTGGGTATAGTGGGGTGAGATTATCAAAATTTATGCGATGTCTAACCGAGTCTGGCTTCTCGAAATTTATAAGATCTACCTTTAAAAGTGCGAAATATCGTTCGCCGTCTTTTGGCGCTCTGATTTCTCCTTCAACGGTGTCACCAGTGCGAAGTCCAAATCTTCTAACCTGACTTGGAGATACATAAATGTCATCCGGTCCTGGTAAATAGTTAGCTTCAGGTGACCTAAGGAACCCGAAACCATCCTGCAAAACTTCGAGAACACCTGTACCACTAATAACTACTTCGTTTTCAGCCAACTGCTTCAATATAGCAAACATCATGTCTTGCGTTCTTAGGGTGGATGCATTCTCAACCTCTAATTCTTCAGCATATGCCAACAATTCTGAGGGAGAATGAGATTTTAATTCTTGTAAATGCATGGATATAAACTTATCTGGATTAAGTTTAGGTATAGGAAAAGACTATGATATCTGATTAATACAGGTAATGTCAAATCAGACGTTATTTTGTGTAATAGGTCGTTAAAATGGCTCAACGACCGCTAATATAACAATTGCTATCATTGTAAGTGTTGGAGCTTCATTCCAGTAGCGATAATATTTATCTGATTTTGGCACCTCATCTGCTTCAAACCCTCGTCTTATTCCAGAAAATTTCATATGGAAATATGTCATAAGCACTACAAAAAAAATTTTTGCCATCATCCAGTATTCTTGTAACATTGACGGATTAAGATGAAGAAGATAGAGCCCTAATAACCAGCTTGTTATCATTGCAGGATTCATAATGCCTTTTAGCAACCGTCGCTCCATTAATTTGAATGTTTGGGAACGAACAGAGCCAACGTCCACTAATGAGTGATATACAAATAACCGTGGAAGATATAATAATCCAACCATCCAAGCTATAATAGCAATAATGTGAAATGCTTTAACTAATTGATAATCCAAATTCTTTCTTTCTTATATAAGAAATAATTTCTGCAACATTTTTTTCGGGCGTCTCCGGCAGAATACCATGTCCTAAATTGAATATATAGGGCCTGTCTGTAATAAAGTTAAGAAGATAGTCTACCTCTTTTTTTAACACATTTCCTCCAACCACGAGACATAATGGGTCGATATTACCTTGGATAACAATTTCTTTTGGTATCAACTTATGTACACACTCAATATCTGTTAAGTGGTCAACAGCAATACAGTTAGGTTGAACTATATCTACAAATTCCAAAATGCCTTCACCAATAGATTTCGGAAAACAAATTATAGGTATTTTAGGATATTTTTTTCTGAGTATCTCAATTATCTTTTTAGTTGGTTGGTATACAAAATCATTACGAAATCTTGCAGGTATCGAACCCGCCCAACTATCAAATAACATAATAGCATTTACGCCTGCACTTATTTGAAGTTCCAGGAAACAAATTATAGCTTGTGTTAAGATTTCAAAAATTCGTTTTGAGTTATTGTAATCAGACCATAAAAGTCTTCTCGCATTTAAAAAATCTTTAGAAGACCCCCCTTCTGTTAAATATGTAAATAGCGTCCATGGGGAACCAGAAAAACCTATAATCGGTATATGTTTGGTATTTTCATTTTTGTCTAATTTGATTCTCGTTAACTTTATAGCTTCACTTACCGGTCCCAAATTTGCAAGATATGTATCCCAGTTAGGTGTTTGTAAACTCTGTCCTTGATTTAATCTATCCAATGTTGGACCTACATTTCTAATAAATCTCACTTTATGATTAAGCATATGCGGTATTAACAAAATATCTGAGAATATAATGGCAGCATCCATGTTAAACTGTTCAATTGGTTGACAGGTGACGACGCTTGCCTTTTCTGGGTTCAAACAGAATTCAATAAAATCTTTCTCTGTGTTTCTTATATTTCTATATGTTTTCAAGTACCTTCCAGCTTGCCTCATTATCCAGATGGGCGGTACATCTGTTATTTCTCCATTAATTGCTTTTAAAAAACGCATCGTATCATCTAATATATTAATATGTATTAATAGGATGTAGTGTTTGTTGGTTGTTTCGTAAATCAT
>CABXZZ010000009.1 GCA_902516825.1 uncultured SAR116 cluster alpha proteobacterium | reverse complement strand
GCTGGGTCTGCACTTGCTTATCGTCTGGGAGAGAATAAAAAATACTCAATTCTGGTGCTTGAGTTCGGGGGAAGCGATGCTGGCCCATTTATTCAAATGCCTGCTGCTTTGTCTTATCCGATGAATATGAAACGCTATGATTGGGGATATGTAGCTGAACCAGAAGATACACTGGATGGGCGTGCTCTTGCGTGTCCTCGCGGAAGAGTTCTTGGCGGTTCTAGTTCTATCAATGGTATGATTTATGTTCGTGGTCATGCAAACGATTTTGATCATTGGGCAGAAATGGGCGCTAATGGATGGCGATATACAGATGTTCTTCCCTATTTCAAAAGGATGGAAAATGCCCATTTTGGCGAATCTGAACTGCGCGGAAATAGTGGTCCTTTGCACGTAACACGTGGTCCCCGCGATAATCCACTTCATCACGCTTTTGTAGATGCTGCATGTCAGGCAGGATATGCTCATACAAAAGATTATAATGGTTATCAACAGGAGGGGTTTGGCGCTGCTGATATGACAGTTTGGAAGGGCAGGCGTTGGTCTGCTGCAAATGCATATTTACGGCCGGCATTAAAACGAGGAAACGTAAAGCTGGAAAAAGGAGCACTGGTAGATAAAATAATTTTTCAAGATAATCGGGCCGTTGGTGTCATATTTTTCAAAGGCAGCCAAAAATTTATCGTAACGGCAAATGCCGAAATTATTCTTGCGGCAGGCGCAATAAATTCACCGCAAATTTTACAGAGGTCGTCTATCGGCGATTTTAAGCTTTTGAAATCGATAGGCTTAAAGCCTTATAAAGACCTTGCTGGTGTTGGCGCTAATCTTCAAGATCATCTGGAGGTTTATTTTCAAATAGAATGCTTGAAGAATATCACCTTAAACAGATATTTAAATCCGCTATCTAAGGCACTGATTGGAGCGCAATGGTTGCTATTTAAAAATGGAATAGGTGCATCTAATCAATTTGAAACGCTTGGATTTATTCGCTCACAAGCAGGCATTTCCTATCCTGATATTCAGTTTCATTTCCTGCCAGCCGCTATAAGGTATGACGGAAAATCTGCATCCCCCAAAGATGGGTTCCAGTTGCATGTCGGCCCAATGCGCTCTCATTCTAGGGGGTTTGTGCATGTGACCTCTGCTGACCCAAAAACAGCTCCTCATATAAAATTTAATTATATGAGCCATGAAGATGATTGGGCACAATTTAGACAGTGTATCAGGCTCAGCAGGGAAATTATAAATATGCCAGCCATGTCATCATTTAAAGGTAAGGAAATTCAACCGAGCGAGATAATTCTGAGTGACGAGCAGATAGATAGTTTTATCAGACAAAATGTGGAAAGTGCCTATCATCCATGTGGGACACTGCGTATGGGGCAGGCAAATGACCCAATGGCAGTAGTTGATAGTGAATGTAGGGTGCATAATGTAGATGGGTTGCGAGTAGCTGATTCATCCATTTTTCCTAGAATCACAAATGGAAATTTAAATGCACCGACGATTATGGTTGCTGAGAAAGCAGCAGATCACATTCTTGGGGGTGAAATGCTTGCACCCTCTAATCAAGATAATTTCATTCATCCTGATTGGGAAAATAGCCAACGTTAATCCTAACTTCAAATTCATAATCTAGCGCTATTAGAATTTAGAAAAAATGGATGCTGATGAATAAGTGTTTTGATGTTTAGCTTGCTTATAATAGGTTTTTTTTTCTTGCTATCTTTTGTTAGAATGCACATAGCTTAAACGCTCATTATTTGCATGAATTCTCACTACTCTAGAAGTTGAATGAACATGTCGGTTAACCCAGAAACAGGACATATTATAACCGATCTTATGATTATAGGAGGCGGTGTGAACGGATGCGGTATTGCACGTGATGCTGCTGGCAGAGGCCTGTCAGTAACCTTAGTTGAGATGGATGATTTGGGAGGTGCGACTTCTTCTGCGTCTACTAAGTTAGTACATGGGGGCTTGCGATATCTAGAATATTTTAAATTCAGGCTTGTGCGTGAGTCGTTAATCGAAAGAGAAATATTGCTTTGCTCAATGCCACATATTAGCTGGCCTCTTCGATTTGTTCTTCCATTTGATAAATCAATGCGGTTTGATGTGTTAACACCTGCCACGAAATGGCTGAATTACATAATGCCATGGTTAAAATCGCGAAGGCCGTTTTGGTTAATTCGCCTTGGACTATTCTGTTATGACACTCTTGGTGGCCGAAAAATATTACCGCCAACTAAATCATTAAATATAGAAAACTCTGAGGAGGGAGCACCTCTTAATGCAAAATTTAAACGCGCATTAGAATATTCAGATTGCTGGGTGGAGGATTCCCGGCTTGTTATTTTAAATGCCAGAGATGCCCAAAAACGAGGGGCAACCATTTTGCCAAGGGTAAAACTTATCGCTGCGGAGCGGGGAGATAAGTATTGGGTATTATCATTGCAGGATCAAACTACAGGCAAGAAATGGCAACAAGATGCACGCTATCTTGTTAATGCAGCAGGGCCATGGGTTCAGGATATTTTAGGCGAAAAATTAAGGCTTAATGTAGCTGATTCTGTTAGACTTGTTCGTGGAAGCCACCTTGTTGTTAAAAGGCTGTATGAGCATGATAAAGCCTATTTTTTTCAAGGCAAAGATGGCCGTATTATATTTGTTATCCCGTATGAGCAGGATTTTACCTTGATAGGGACAACAGATGTTGACCATGAACTGGTGCATACAAAACCTATCTGCACAGATGAAGAGCAAAAATATTTGCTTAAATTTGCAAGTGAATATTTCAAAAACCCAATCATAAGCGATGATATTATCTGGCGTTATTCAGGTGTTCGCCCTCTTTATGAAGATGGTGCAAATGCAGCCGCATCTGCAACACGCGATTATGTCATAAAAGTAGATAGCTCATCTGCGCCTATAGTAACGATCTTTGGCGGGAAAATCACAACATACCGAAAATTAGCAGAGAGTTCATTAAGCAAAATCACCCCATTTTTTGAAATTCCAGATAAGCCCTGGACTGCGCATACATCCCTGCCAGGCGGGGATTTTGAAGTAGCCGAATTTCCTGGTTTAATAGAAAAATTAATGCAAAATTATTCTTATTTATCTTTTGAATGGGCAAGACGACTTATCCGCTTATATGGCACCGAGGCGTGGGATATTTTAAAAAATAGTAAAACGGCAAGTGATTTGGGAAAACAATTTGGCTGTTATATTACTGAACAAGAATTAAGCTGGTCAATCAGGAATGAGTGGACTCAAAATGCAGATGATTTTCTGTGGCGCAGAACGCGTCTTGGTCTGAAATTAAACGATGTAGAAATAAAGCAGATAGCTCATTTTATCAAGCATTTCAAAACTCAAAAAACAGGCTCGGAAAGCCCCCATAAATAGCCTTCAATCCCAATTAGCCTTATCATTGTGTCAGGTAAGCTGGCCAATCAGAGCCTTGCTTGCCAATAATAGTTGTTAATTCATCATGACGCTCGCACAAATAACGCTCATTTTGAATTTCATCTCCAATTTTTGTGCTTATGGCTAAAACTAAATTCTCGAACGTTACGACGTCAAATCGACTATCCCCCATATCCGTAACAGGGCTATAAAATAACCCCTTGTTTTTAAATAGGCGCTTGAAGTAGAGCCGGTCTCCATCTGTGACCAATAAGGATGAATGTGCGATTAAGTCTTTTGTTGTCGTGATTTTTTCTTGCAGCGTGGATGAGGGGAGGATGATTTCGTTATCAGTGCATAGATACGTCAAAACTCGGCTTTTTTCTGATGCATGTATCAGTGAAGGTAATAGGCTTAATAATAATACTATGATAAAGTTGTTACTATATTTACAGATGATTTTCATAAAAACCCTAATTTTTGTAGTAAAGATGAATACTAAAGCGAAATCAGCTATCCTGACAATATAGAAGGTAGCCATAATGCTAAAACAGGTAATGAGAATAAAATAGATATTCGAATTAGTTCTGCTAAACAGAATGGAGCAACACCTTTGAATATTTCTCTCATGTCAATATCATCTGCAAGAGAGGCAATTACGAAAACATTCATTCCAACAGGGGGTGTGATAAGACCAACTTCAACCACAATTAGAGCAAGAATGCCAAACCAGATTTTTAAATCTTGTGTGCTCATTCCATAGCCTGCAGCATCTGCTGTAATATATAAACCGCCATTAAGCTCTACTAGTACAGGCCAAAAAAAAGGGATTACCAGTAATATCATTGAAAGGCTATCCAACAAGCAGCCAAGCAATATCATTCCTAACAGCAATACAATTAAAACAGCCATCGGTTCAAAACCGGAAGCCAATATCCACTCTGCCGTAGCTTGAGGGAGTCCAATTCGGCTCATGTAAATTTTCATTAATTCTGCACCAAACAAAATTAAATATATCATTCCAGAGGTACCAGCTGTTTCTAAAAGAGCCTCTTTGATATCTTTGATGCTTAGTGTTTTTTGGATAAATCCAAGTAACATAACAAGTCCAACTCCTACCGAAGCGGCGGGAGTTGGATTAAAAAACCCGGCATATAAGCCGCCTAGCACGACTATGAATACAAAAAGAATGGGCAGAATCCCGATTAACGCCTGCCTTTTTTCTGCTTTGTCAGTCTTATGTGTTTGTGGGGCAGCATTAGGCCAGATAGCAACAAATATAGCTATTGTTACTAAAAAAAGGGATATTGCTAATATACCAGGCATCAGGGCAGCCGCGAACATGGATACGATATTTACCTCCACGATAAGGGCATAGATAATAAGCACAACAGATGGAGGTATTAAAATCCCAAGCACGCCGCCAGCAGCCAGAACGCCGGTAGAAAGGGATGCGGAATAATTATTCTTGCGTAATTCAGGTAATGCAACGCGCCCCATTGTAGATGCGGTTGCTATAGAAGAGCCGCAAATAGCACCAAAACCCGCACAAGCAGAAATCGCCGCCATCGCACTGCCGCCCCGCAGCCATCCAAGCCAAGCATTTGCTGCCCTGAATAATGCAGCACTTAGACCTGTTCTAGAAGCTAACGCCCCCATCAGAATGAACAAAGGAACTACAGATAAATCATAAATTGAGAATTGCCCGTAGGCTAGGGTTTTGAGCTGATTAAAAACTGGACTAATGCCATTTACGCTCATAATTCCAAGACTCCCTACCAATATCATTGCATAGGCAACTGGCATTCTTAACATAATCAGAAGGATTAGAAACCCAAGAGAGCTTATACCCAATAGAACAGAATCAATCATGGTCTGTGCCCAAAATCGTTAGGAATAACACTGTCTCTATCAGAAGAAAATTCCTGAATAATTGTCATGATACTTGCCATCGCCAAAAGGCATAGTGAAATCAGAATTGGTATAAAAGCTATCCAAACAGGAAATTGCAGAATGGCGGTGGTATAGTCATATTTTTTTTGATCAAGCATGCCATCAGTCATGCGCCATAAAAGTAAAATTGAAAACAACAGGGCAACGCCTGCACCACCAATTCGAAGTAGTAGAATCGTATTGTTATTTGCCCAAAACGTGAAGATATCAGCACTCACATTATACCTGTGTAACTGGCAGTATGGTAGAAAACAAAAAATAGCGACCGCCACCCCAATTTGTGTCAGCTCGAAATCGCCTGGCACATTGATTAGCACAATACTGCCTATTATAGAGCCTATATTAAGGATAACCACGGATAACAAAAACAAGCCACCAACAAGTGCCCAGACACTAATTAGCTTTTCCCCTAATTGAGTTAACAATCGAAAATTGGGCATTGTCAGCCTTTGTTATGAATCACTAAGATGAGATGCAATTGCCTTGCGTGCTTTGGTAACTAGCGCCTCACCATCAATATTTTTTGCTGCTACATTATCAATCCATCTATCAACTACGCTTGATAATATATTTGTAAGACGTTGTGTTTCGTCTTTGCTAAGCACACTATAAGTATTACCCCCATCTGTGGCAATTTTTAAGCCCTCTGCTTCGCCTTCTTTCAGTTTTTGACCAATTTCAACTCCCCATTCAGCGCCAGATGCTTGTCTGAAAGCGTTTTGTATATTTTCTGGAAGGCTGTCCCACTTAGCTTTGTTCATGGATGTCTGGAACATAAGAGAGCCTATACGTTCTTGATTATATCCCTCTATCTGGAACTTTGTTTGATGTTGAAGCTGTAATGCTGGAATAATCTCCCACGGCACAAAAGCACCATCCACGACCCCCTTTTGCAAGGATTGTGGCAGTGCTGGAACTGGCATTGCAACAGGAATGCCGCCCAATGCCTCGATACTCCACGCGCCGGTGCGTGAGGGCGTTCTGATTTTTTTTCCTATTAAATCTTCAGCAGAGTTAACAGGGATATTTCGCATATGAATAGCGTTTCCTGCATGCACGCTCAAAAATAGGACTTCTAGACCTGTATAATCTGCTTTTAATTCTGTCTCAAAAAGGTCATTTATGGCTAGATTTACTGAAACTGGATCATTGGTAAAAATAGTGGGAAGCTCAAATACTTCTGAGCGCGGAAACATTCCGGGTGTATATCCATTTACCGTCCAGATAATATCCACAACACCATCACGTGCTTGCTGAACAAGTTCGGGTGGCCTGCCACCAAGTGTCATTGACGGAAAAATTTCAATTGAAACCTGTCCATTACTATTTTGTTCCACCCTTTTTACCCATGGCTCTAATATTTGCATTTGCCAAAACGAGTTCGCACCAAGAAAATGATGAAATTTAAAATTATAGTCTGCTGATAGTGCTGATTGGGAGAATAGAAGACTAAGACAAAGTATAAATAAATTCCCAAAATAGTTGGTCAGAACAAGTGTCGGTTTTGTTGCTATCATTTTCATTTCACTTTTAAATACTTTCCTCTTGTTAATAATTATGTTTGCGGTTTAGATGTTGTACCATTCAGATTTTGGTTAGATGTATTCATAGATAAGTTACTATTTCTGGAGAGGTTTGGATTAAATAAATGGGCACTTTGTTATGTTTATATAGAGATTGATTGGTATGGCAAACAAGAAAGATATCCTCGTTAAGTTAGGTTATGATAGATTTTAAGGATGCGACCATTTATAAGATTATGTCGTGATGTCAATTCAATTAAATTTACAGGAAGCTGAGAATGGTTACCCAAAATAATACTGGTTCATTGCGGGTCTACCTTATAGCTGTAATTTCTGGATTATTCTTTTTCGCAATGTGCGGTGCGGTGCAGGCTCAGCAAAACAGAGGTGCAGTTGTTCAAACATCACCTGTAGAGAAAATGTCCTCACCGAATTTTTCGGTAATCGGTGGATCTGTTGTTGCGGGCAATCCTTTTGCTATCACCGCTAGTTTATCGGCTAAAGTCGAACTTAAAAATTTACGAATTGGGGATTTGGTGAAAGCTGGGGATGTTGTTGCCAAACAAGATGCGCTTGAGATTATTCATCAGCTTCGAATTCACCGATCAGAGCTTGAAGCTACTCGGAACGAAATAGCGTCTCTCACCGCTAATGTTGAATATGAAGAATCTTTATTATTACTGGTTCAAGCGCAATTAGCAGTACTGAAAAAACGTTCAGAATTTGCACAAAAGCTGGCTCAAAGTAACGCAATTTCCATCGAAAATGCTGAAAATGCAGAAATTGCTCTAAATGCCGTGCGCCAACAATCATTGTCACGCAATAAAACACTCAGTGAACTTAATTTCTCAATAAAGCAGCTATCTGGAACCGAAGAGCGGCTAATGCTTCAGATTGATAAGTTAGAGAAGGATATATCTGATGCTACGCTTAAATCACCTGTTGACGGGCAGATAATATCGCTATTCTCAGAGCAATCGGGATTTGCACGCCAAGGTGATATGATAGCCAGTATCCTAACCGAAACGGGGTATGAAGTTGAATTGGATTTACCTGTTAAGTATCTGCCGTTTATGAAATCGGCTAAACAAGTGAGAGCTCGCAGCCAAACAGGTGATAGCTTTATGCTGTCATTGCGAGTAATTCTGCCTGAGGAGAATAGAAGAACCGCATCAAGATTAACCAGATTGAGTTTTAAGGAGGATGTTATTGATAGCGTTCGCGCTAATGGGGCTCAAATTGATGTTTTGGTGCCAAGGTCCGGACGGCAAGAATTACTTGTAATCTCTCAGGATGCTGTCGTACCTGTAGCAGGCGGACATGTTGTATTCGTATTTGATAAGGGTATCGCTAAACGTCAGGCAGTTCGCCTTGGCAGCGCGCTGGGCGAGCGTATTATCGTTACTGCGGGGCTTCAGGCAGGAGAGCTTGTTATAACCAGAGGTAATGAAGGGTTGGATGATGGCGCAGCTGTCAAGCAGGGCGAAATTGCAAAAAGAGAAGTGCCTAACGCGCAAGGTAGCTCAGAGCAGGTAAATACACCGCAGCCAATCCCAACGGAGCTTGCAGATGATGCCAAAACCTGGCTTTTAAAGTGGCAAACATCGCGTGGGGAGCAATCTGCAGAATTAGAGTTATCAAGTAAGGCAAGTCTATATAATAACAAGCCTGTATTAGTTACGCGCAAAGATGGCCTGGTTTATTTTGATACAGAACTGGTATTGCCATTTGGCATTGTCACACTCTCTTTTGCGCTTACCCCGGCTGATGATACCCTTAATGGCACTGTAATACTAAGTGGATTGCCAAATGGTAGAGAAGTTGAAATGGACGTGACCGGCACAGCTAAATAGGCTGTAGGGAAAGAGTTAAGTTTTATGAACGCTATTATTAGAAACGCAATTGAGCGTCCTGTCGCTGTTATGGCAATGATGATGCTTGTGGTGTTGTTTGGCGTGGTTGCCTTGAGAACAGTTCCAATTCAACTATCTCCTGATATTGAAAAACCAATTTACCAAATCAGGGTATCTTGGCCAGGTGCGGCACCAGAGGATGTTGATAGGGAAATCGTAAGCAGGTTAGAAACTGAACTTTCCAGTCTAAGCGGTGTTGAAGAAATTTTGTCTCGCTCCTCAAATAGCTCAGCTAGGGTTACGCTTACTTATTCTTTGTCAACAGATATGGATAAGGCATTAACTATCTTACTTTCCAAGCTTGCGGGAATTACAGGCCTTCCAAGCGAGGCATCAGCACCTCAAGTTCAAACCTCTAATTCGGATGATAGTCCAATAGCAAGAATGGCATTAGTCGCATTGCCAGATCAAAATGTGGATTTAGAAAGCCTTGGTAGTTTTGTTGAAACTAAAGTTGTAGATTTGCTGGCAAGAACGCCTGGCGTTGCAGAGATTACATTTAATGGTGGGGGCAAAAAACAGCTCAAGGTTATCATTGATCCGGAGAAACTAGCATTTTACCGATTATCAACAGCTATTGTTCTTGATACATTACGAACAGCAACAACTCTTCAATCAGTTGGCAGAGTACAACAAGGCAAGCGAGTTTACACTGTCAGAACAGAAGCGATTGCCTACACACCACAATCAGCATTGAACACGATTTTGAGGGCAGATTTTAATGAAGATGGTCAGATCTCTCCAGTTTTATTATCAGATGTCGCAGAAGTAGAGTTCTCCGTAGAAAAAAGAACAAGTTTCAGGCGCCTAAATGGGCAAGATGCTATTATTATAAATGCATTGCGGGAGCCTGGGGTGAATGTAGTTTTGACTATGCAAACGCTTGCAAAATCACTTGATGAATTGAATAAAAAAACATTAAATCCAAAGGGGCTTCAGTTAAATATTATTTATGACGAGACAGCTTATATTCGCTCAGCTATTGAGCTCGTGCAACAGAATATCTGGATAGGTGGTATGCTGGCACTGGGCATACTGCTTTTATTTCTCCGTTCATTATTTCCAACCTTGGTAATTTTTGTTGCAATCCCAATATCCGTGGTAGGCACATTCGTCGCCATTTCAGGCTTTGGATTATCAATCAATGTGATTTCGCTGGCAGGAATGGCATTTGCAATTGGAATGGTGGTTGATGCATCTATTGTTTCCCTTGAAAATATATTTAGATTGCGCCAGCGAGGCATAGATGCACCGACTGCCGCTTATCAGGGAGCGCGTCAGGTATGGGCTCCTATTTTAGGTTCTGCTCTTACAACAGTGCTAGTTTTTGTTCCCATAATCCTGCTAGACTTGCCAGTTGGACAGCTATTTCGTGATATTGGTATTGCTTTATCTGTATCTGTTCTTATCTCTGTGCTTGTTTCAGTGACTGTTATTCCAGCATTAGCGTCAAAGCTGTTGGCAGGCAGGCAGGATAGGTTTCAAGCGAGAAAGCCAATTAAGGGGCTTGATGATTTTGCTGCTTTCATTAGCTCGCAAATTGTAAGATTTGCAGGTTATACTGCCAAGAATCAGAAAGTCGCTTTTGTGACAGTAATCAGCTTGCTTGCATCAAGTATAACTTTGATTTTTCTTATGATGCCAAAACTAGATTATCTGCCTGACGGTAACGCAAATTTTATGCTTGGCAGAATTTTTGTGCCGCCTGGTTATTCGATTGAGGAAACCAAAAAAATAGCTAATAAAATGGAAGATTCAGCCCGGCCGCTGTGGGAAAAATCAGACAAGATGGGGGATGGCCCTGGTATTGAACGTTTTTTCTTTGTTGCCTTTGATGGTGGCGGATTTGCTGGTGCAACGGCAACAGATCCCACTCGTGTGAGCGAGCTCAGACCAATATTGATGAGGCCTGTTTTTTCCGAACCAGGCGCTCGTGCGTTCGTATTTCAAGCTTCATTATTTGGTAGATCTGTCGGAGGCTCACGTTCGATAAATGTAGACTTAACAGGGCCTTCACTATCAAGTTTGGTTTCAGTAGCAAGGCAGCTAACCCAAATTCTTGATACAGCATTTCCGATTAGAAATGGAAATCAGGTGCGAATTATTCCAAGTTTAAATTCAGGCGCGCCTCAGATACGTATATCTCCTGATTCTCAGAAGTTGGCAAAAATAGGCATTACTGCGCGTGAATTCAGCTCGCTAGTGGATATTCTGAATGATGGTATTGCTATAGCAGATGTCCCTATTAATGGAGAATTGATGGAGTTGATACTAACAGGTGACGATGCCGGCGAAATGGGAATGGATGATTTGTCCGCGCTGCCTGTCATCAATAGACAAGGCTTGATGGTTCGCCTTGATCAAGTAGCTGATGTTGAGATGATTAGCGCCCCGCAGACAATACGCCGTTTAAATGGCAACCAGTCCCTTACGATTCAGGTTCGCCCTCAAGAAGCAATAGCACTTGAAACAGCCATAAGCGTTATCGATAAAAGTGTATTGCCGCAATTGGCAGAAATTGCGCAGAAAAATGAGGTCTCTATATCGGTTAGCGGGGCTGCTAGTGCGCTTGAGGAAACATGGCAGGCTATGCAGGCAAATGTGCTAACTGCTCTAAGTGTTATATTTCTCCTTTTGGTGATATTACTTAGATCTTTTATTCTTCCTCTTATAATCATATTAGCTGTCCCAATATCAGCGGCCGGCGGTATACTAGGCTTGTTCATTATTAATCTGTTTTTTCGCCAACCTCTTGATATGTTGACTATGCTGGGTTTTGTAATTCTTACAGGAATAGTTGTTAATAATGCTATTTTAATGGTTGAGCAAACTTGCCTTCAAATTCGCGAAGAAGGTATGAGCGTGGATGATAGCATTATTGAAGCGACACGAAACAGGATAAGACCTATTTTCATGTCTACTCTTACCTCTCTTTTTGGTTTAGTGCCGCTGGTTATTTTTCCTGGGGCAGGCTCTGAGCTATATCGCGGCATTGGAACTGTTGTTTTTGGAGGGTTGGCGTTATCCACCGTTGCAACCTTATTCATTGTACCAGGATTATTATCTCTTGCACGTAAACAGGTGCTTGCATCAAGTGAGAAGACCAGAATAACGGACGAATTTCAAACACCATAGATGTTAAGGATCAATACATTTTCAGCATACATAATGAATAAGTGATTCAGATAAGGTGTTTTGGAATTAGCTGGGATAAATCAATATAGCTCTGAAATCATTTACATTTGTGAATGTAGGCCCTGTTATAATTTGATTGCGTATTGTTCCAAAAAAACTATGAGCGTCATTTTGAAATAATGATTCTTTAGGCGATATATTTGCCTTTATGGCATGATCTAACGTATCGGGAGTGACATACGCCCCCGCGATTTCGTCTGCCCCATCAACTCCGTCAGTATCTCCAGCCAACCCAAAAATGCCGGCTTGCTGATCTAAAAAAATAGCAAGAGCAAGACAAAACTCAGCATTTGGACCACCAACACCATTTCCGTTTTTAGTTACTGTTAATTCGCCACCAGAAAGTAATAATACAGGATTATCTGTATGTGATAATTGATTTTGGATTTGAATTGCTTGTTCAGCCTGTTGACGCGCAACCTCTCTTGCTTCTCCTTGTAAAGCATCGCCAAGATTTATTACTTTAAAGCCATAGTTGTTATTAGCCATTTTTGTTGCAGCCTGTAGGGATTGAGAAGGGGCCGCAAAAATCACATTCTGTATTTTGCTAAGCCGGATATCTTGAGGCACTAATACACCTGATTTAGTTTCTAGGTGCTTAATCAAGTTGGAAGAAACAGAAATATTGTAATCATATATGATTTGAAGCGCCTGCTGGCACGTAGAAGTATCACCTACCGTAGGCCCAGATCCAATAAACTGGATATCGTCTCCTGGCACATCTGATAGAATCAAGCTTAGCATTCTTGCAGGGTAAGCAGCCGCAGCTAATTGACCACCCTTAACAGCACTTAAATGCTTTCGAACTATATTGATTTGGTCGATGGGTGCTCCGCTTTCCAGAAGGCTATGATTTATTTGCTGCTTTTCAGCCAGTGTTATTTCGCTCGACGGCGAACATAATAAGGCAGAAGCTCCTCCTGAAATTAAGCAGAGAACGAAATCATCCTCACTCAAGCCATGCATTAACTCTAACATTTTTTTTGTCGCCTCAACGCCTGCCTCATCTGGAACAGGGTGGGCCGCTTCTACTATTTCTATTCCCTTACAGGGCCTTTTATAACCGTAGCGTGTGATCACAATGCCAGAGCATTCACCCCAAATACGCTCTACGGCTTCTGCCATTCGCGCACTAGCTTTTCCAGCACCGATGATAACAACTCTCCCTGATGGTTTTTTGGGAAGATGCTCGAAGATCGTTTCCATTGGGTCAGCAGCAGCTACTGCTCGGTCGAAAAGATTACGAAGAATGAGTGGGGCATTAGGGTTTTGTATTAGGGTCATGTTAAAACTAATCTATATGTATGTTGGTTTCGTTACTATCAGTAAAATCGGAGTAAAAGTTAAAATTTTTTCCATTATCAGGCCTCTCACCATTTTAAGAGACAACCCGAAAAAAGAATAAAAAAACTATCCTTTCGCGAATAAATATGCACAGTTTTATGTATATTTCGACTTTTATTAAGGAAAAAGAATGTACCTTGGACTCGACATTGGAACATCATCTATAAAAGGATTATTGCAAAATCAAAATGGTAAAACAATAGCAAGTCATAATGCTACATTATCAGTATCAAGGCCAAAGGAAGGCTATTCAGAGCAAAACCCTCAAGATTGGATAGAAGCAACCAAAATAGTTATTTCAGCTATTAAAAATAGAGTAGGCTCTGAATTTACGCAGCTTTCGGCAATAGGGCTTTCTGGCCAAATGCACGGTTTAGTTGCAATGGATAAAGCAGATATAGTGCTTAGGCCCGCCATATTATGGAATGATGCGAGATGCGATGAACAAGCAAAAAAGTTAGATGTGCAATTTCCTGATTTTCGCAAAATTGCTGGGAATGCTGTGATGGCAGGGTTTACTGCGCCTAAAGCAGTATGGATGGCAGAGCAGGAAAAAGAAATCTTCAAACAAATAAAAACAATTCTGTTGCCTAAAGACTATGTAAGATTCTGGTTAACGGGAGAAAAATTCTCAGATATGTCAGATGCAAGTGGGACATTATGGCTTGATGTAGAAAAACGTGAATATAGTGAAACACTAATTTCCCATTGCGGCTTGGATATCTCTCAGATGCCATCGTTAAAAGAAGGTTCTGACCCTGCCGGGGTTGTTCGTAAATCACTTGCCAATAAATGGGGTTTATCTTCAAAAGTGGTTGTTGGTGGTGCAGGTGATAACGCTGCTGCTGCATGTGGATTAGGTGTGGTAGTGCCAGGGGATGCGTTTGTCTCGTTAGGTACATCAGGTGTTGTTTTCAAAGTAACGGAAAAATTTTACCCAGAGGTGGCAAGTGGCGCGCATGCGTTCTGTCATGCACTTCCTAAATTATGGCACCAGATGGGGGTAACACTTTCAGCTACGGATTCGCTAAACTGGTTATCTGAAATAACAGGGACTTCTATTGTATCATTAGCCAATTCGGCCGCTAATGTTAATGCAGAAAATTCTACACTTTTATTTCATCCGTATCTCTCAGGAGAGAGAACGCCTCATAACGACTCAAAAGCACGGGGTGGATTTTTTGGTCTCTCTAGAAGCCATGGCCGTGCAGATATGGCCTATTCTGTTTTTGAAGGAATTACCTATGCTTTAGCGGATTGTCTGGATGTAATTTCAAAATCAGATCAAAAGCCAAAAACCCTGCTGGCGGTTGGTGGTGGAGCTAAAAATTTTCATTGGTTGCAGCAAATCGCAGACTGTACAGGTGTCACAGTGAGTTTACCAAAAGAGGGAGAGTTTGGGGGTGCTAATGGCGCTGCTCGCTTAGCAGCGCTGGCAACAGGAAGAGATCCAGAAGATATATTAAGTAAACCAGAGATTCTGCGTATTTTTAATCCAGTAGAAACCACTAATGAAATTCATAAAAGCCGACGCCTAAAATGGCAATCTATCTATCATTCGCTATCGAGGGGAGCAGTTGATGTTAACGCCTAAAAACAAACAAGACTTTTTTTCTATCAAAACACCAATAAAATACGAGGGGAAAGATAGTGATAATCCGCTCTCGTATAAATATTACAATGCTGAAGAATTTGTTTTTGGAAAACCGCTTGCCGAACACCTCAGGTTTGCTGCTTGCTACTGGCATAATTTTGTTTGGCCCGGTACAGACCCGTTTGGCGGCATGACCTTCGAGCGGCCCTGGTTTGGCGAAGATATCGTCAATGCTAAAGCAAAAGCAGATGTGGCATTTGAAATGTTCAAGTTGCTTGGTGTACCATACTTTTGCTTTCATGACGCAGATGTGCGTCCAGAAGGAGATAGTTTCAAACAAAGCCTTTATAATTTAGAACTGATAACAGATTATTTTGCTGAGAAAATGAACAAACAAGACACACGTCTTTTATGGGGTACCTCTAATTTATTTTC
Organism: uncultured SAR116 cluster alpha proteobacterium; assembly: GCA_902516825.1. Taxonomy (GTDB): domain Bacteria; phylum Pseudomonadota; class Alphaproteobacteria; order Puniceispirillales; family Puniceispirillaceae; genus UBA5951. The sequence goes on along the minus strand of CABXZZ010000009.1, from coordinate 20,539 downwards.
AAATAAAAGATTTATGTCTGGTGCCGCTACTAATCCTGACCCAGAGGTATTTGCTTATGCGGCAGCTACTGTAAAATCTGTGATGGATTCCACTTTTAAACTAGGCGGTGAAAATTACGTGTTATGGGGTGGTCGTGAAGGGTATGAAACGCTCTTAAATACAAACTTATCTAAAGAATTAGACCATCTGGGAAGATTTATGAATATGGTTGTCGAGTATAAGCATAAAATTGGCTTTAAGGGGACTATATTGATTGAGCCAAAACCGCAGGAGCCAACGAAGCATCAATATGATTTTGATGTTGCCACAGTCTATGGATTTTTATGCAGATATGGTCTTGAGAGAGAGGTGAAAGTAAATATTGAACAAGGACACGCAATTTTAGCAGGGCATTCTTTTGAGCATGAAATAGCGCTAGCATCTACTCTAGGCATATTTGGCTCAATAGATATGAATAGAAACGATTACCAGTCTGGCTGGGATACGGACCAATTTCCAAATAACGTTCCAGAAGTCGCCCTCGCCTATTATGAGATATTAAAGCAAGGTGGTTTTAAAACTGGTGGGACAAATTTTGATGCAAAACTTCGAAGACAGTCCATTAATCCAGACGATTTGCTGATAGCGCATATAGGTGCAATGGATGTTTGCGCCCGTGGATTGAAAACCGCTGCAACGATGCTTAAAGAGGGAGCTCTCATATCGAAAATTGATTTGAGATATGCGGGTTGGGAAGCTAAGATGGGAAAAGATATTGTAGATGGTTCCCATTCGCTTCAATCTTTGCATGATTTGGTTCTAGAAGAGGATATCAGACCAACACCATATTCTGGACAACAAGAATTATATGAGATGATTGTAAATCGATATATGTAATTCAACTTTAATGTTAAACTGGACATCTAATATAAGGTTTTATGTCAGAGAGATAAATTTCCCGTAATTTTGTGTGGGTAATCAGAGGTAGTGAGGGTAACGTGCTTGCTCTAACATTTTGAGCGATTTGAGTTTTGTCAGAGCATCCTGTAATAACTGTTGAAACAGCTTCATGGTCTAAAATCCAACGCAAAGCAAAATCAGATAAAGTCAATCCTTCTGGCACAAAACCTCTAAGAAGAGACGTTAATTCAATAGCCTTTTTTTGTTCAATACCAGAGAAAGTTTCCCCAACAGAGAAAAAAGAACCATCTCTATTGAAATTCCGATGGTCGGTTTCGTGAAATTGGTGAGTTGCGTTGAATTTGCCAGTTAGAATACCACTTACAAGGGGCAATCTAACAATTATGCCAACATTGTTAGCTTGTGCTGCCTCAAATAGAGACCAAACAGGGTCTTGGCGAAACAAATTAAATATAATCTGCAAAGAACTACACCCAGGTTGTTTTAGGCATATATGTGCTTCCTCTAATGTCTCTACGGAGGCACCCCAACTTTTAATAAGCCCACGTTTTACTAGATCGTCCATAATTTTAAAAATGACTCCATTCTTAAGAATGGATGATGGCACACAATGTAATTGAGCCAAATCAATTGATTTTATCTGCAATCGATTAGCGCTTTCTCTTATGCATTTTTCTATAGTCTCATAGTGATAATTATTAGGGTATAAATCTGAGTTTCTCCCAACTTTCGTAGCGACTACCCTATTTTTGAACTTTTGGTTATCGGAAGAGAAATTGCCAATAATTGTTTCTGAATTTCCATTTCCATAAACATCTGCGGTATCGAAAAAATTTACGTTATGTAATTGTGCGGTTGCTAATATTTCTGTTTTTTTAGGCTCCTCAATTGGACCAAAATCACCTCCGAACTGCCAACATCCAAGTCCAATTTCGGAAACAGAATAATGAGTTTTTCCAAGAATTCTTTGTTTCATTGCTTGCATCTTTCTGGCTGGCTATTTTAAAGCACAGGTTAATTTAAAAAAAGTGAAAGGGGTTCAAATAACAAGATGATAATAGATTAAATCGAATCATAAAAATTACAAAAAAATTTTCACTGATTTTTCTATTTTTTGGGTAAAAATCCAAAAATAATTAGGCTTTTTATTGGTAAAGTTTCGAATTTAAAAAAAAAGTTACCCACTTTTATGAATTTTCTTTACATCGCGCAGTGCTTAAAATAATGGAACTTGTAAACTAAAAGTCAAAAAAACTATATTTTTTGTTTTGTTATTTTGATTTTTCATCAGGAGAATAAAATAAATTCTTAAGGGAGAAATATTATGAAGAAATTTGTTTTGGCAGTGTCGGCAATTATGCTTATGACAGGAACTGCAAATGCCGAACGCTATGTAATGGTAACACACGGTGAAGGAAAAGATCCATTTTGGCCCGTAGTTGAAAAAGCTGGTGCAGATGCAGCAGCACAAATGGGTGTGGATTTTGAATATATTTTCAATCCGTCAGGTGATTTGGCAGATATGGCGAGTTCGATTCAGGCTGCTGCAGCTACTCAGCCTGACGGAATGGTAGTATCTTTACCAGACCCAGACTCACTTGGTAATGCTATTCGCGCTGCTGTTGATTCAGGTGTGCCAGTTATCACAATAAACTCCGGCCTTGAGGCTTATAAAGAAGTTGGTGCATTAATGCACATTGGTCAGCCAGAAACATTGGCTGGACAAAAGGCAGGTGAAAGAGCTGCCGCTGAAGGAGCAACTAAAGCGTTATGTATGACACCAGAGCAATATAATACCGCACTCTCTGACAGATGCAATGGTTATGGCGAAAATGTAAACATTGTGTCCTCTGTTGATACAACGCACGACGCTGCTACAATCGTGACACGAGCGACTGCAGCGCTTCAAGCAAACCCAGATGTAAATGCCGTTTTATCTGTTTCGCCAACTTCTTGCATCGGTACGGCTAAAGCACTTGATGATCTTGGAATGAGCGTGCACCATTCCTGCTTTGACTTAAGCCCAGAGTTAATGGACTTAATCAATGCTGGTAAGGTTGCTTTCACTATTGATCAACAGCAAAGATTACAGGGTTATATGCCAATCGTTGTTCTACACTTATACAATAATTCAGCAGGCCTATTGCCTGGCGATAATATCCCTTCTGGGCCTGGATTTGTTGATAAGTCAAACGCATCAGCTGTTTCAGCTTTAGCGGGCATTGATAGATAAAACTCGATTGTAAAATAAATGGGAGGCCAAGTGCCTCCCATTTTTAAATGAAAACAAGCTTTGTTGGTTTTTGATACAATTGAATTGGCTATGATATGAATACTCGGACGGAATCAGATAGATTAGGACAAACTGGCTGGTTTGCCTCACTTATAAAGCGACCAGAAATAGGACCTATTGGGGTCATGTTGCTTCTTTTTGGAATGCTTGGATATTTCTCAATTCCAGCAGGCGAGTTTTCTTTCAATCCTTTTGCTGGTGATGGCTTTAATGCTCTTGGCATCCGAAATAATTTCAGAGTTGTGGCTCAACTAGGTATCATAGCTATTGGAGCCGGATTACTAATTATTTCAGGAGAATTTGATCTCTCCATTGGCTCTATGATGGGCTTTGCTGCTGGTGTGATGGCTATCATATTACGCTGGGGTTTTGCTATTGTTATTCCGTACATATCTTTTGAGGGAGGTATTCATGTAGAGACAATAACGCTGATAAGAATAGAGGATGTTTCTCCTCTAGGTGCATTTTTAATTACACTTTGCTTTACTCTGGCATTTGGTTGGTTTCAAGGTTGGTTAATCGTAAAAAGCGGTATCTCGTCTTTCATTGTGACTTTGGGTGGGCTCTTTTTCTTAAGAGGCCTTACAGAAACAATTTACAGAGCATTCAACAGAGCGCCAGACCAATCAGCTGGCTCTACAACGGTTACAGATTTGCCAGACTTTAAAAATATTATTAATATTCCTGGTCACGGAGAAATAGAACGCGTTGACGCGAAGTCATTGCCAAATGACGAGTTGCTCAAAATATTGCAACAAGCTCCTGTCGAATTAATCGAAAAATTAAAATCAAAGTTGCTTTATATAAATGAAAAAGTTGCTGCAACAAAAACAATTGTTGAACAAGAAAAAATGACGGCGACACTTCAGAAAACTTACGAAAGCTTAATGTCTCAGGGTAGAAATGAGATGGCTGAAAAAATACAAGAAAGAATTGAAGTAATGCTAGAGTTTGAAGAAAGACGGTTTACAAAAGCTAGTGCTGTTTTATGCGTAATTTCAAAACCTGTAATTCACTCTAAGATACCTAAATGGGAAATGTATTTATCTGCTGGAGCAGTTTGTCAGAATTTACTTACAGCCGCGCTTGCGCTCGGATATGGAGCGCAGTGGGTTACGCATTGGTATTCTTACAATGAAAAAATGCTAACTACGCTTGGCGGAAATCCTGATACTGACAAAATAGCAGGCTTCATTTATATTGGCGCAAAAACAAAACAGCCAAATGAGCGAAATCGCCCTGATATATCTCGGATCGCATTGAGATATGGACTAGATATAAAGGAGGGCCAAAGATTAAAATGAGTGTATTTCTTCATCAACATGACCTACCCAGCTATATTCACTTTGGAAAATCAGTTGCGATTGATACAGAAACAAAAGGGTTAAAATTAACCAGAGACAGGCTTTGTCTAGTTCAATTATCTGATGGTAATGGAGATGCCCATCTTGTTCAAATCGGTGCTGAAAGACAAAAAAGACCCAACCTAGAAGCATTACTGCAAGACAAAACAATTGAAAAGCTATTTCATTTCGCTAGATTTGATTTAGCCGTCTTAGCCCGAGATGTCTGCATGGTATCAGGTCCTATTTATTGCACAAAAATTGCATCAAAACTATCTAGAACCTATACAGAGAGGCACGGATTGAAAGATTTATGTTCAGAATTGCTATCTGTTGAATTGTCAAAACAACAACAATCATCAGACTGGGGAGCTGAGATACTGAGCGAAGCTCAAAAAAAATATGCTGCAAGTGACGTTTTGTATTTGCACAGGATAAAATCGAAATTAAATGAACAACTAACTAAAGAGGGAAGGTTAGATTTAGCCCATCATTGCTTCGATTTTTTAACGCATCGAATAGCTCTTGATCTAAACGGATTTGAAGATTTAGATATTTTTCATCATTAGAGTTGTAGATGACGCTTTTTGAAACAAGCTATAAAAGCGATATTTAATATCAGTTTAATGTGCCAGAATTAGGTAGAAAAAATACAAATGATAAAAAAAAACATTAGCTCTGATGGCAGTACCAGCACTTCTGAAAACACCAGAGCCTTTGCAAAAAATTTAGCAATCCTCTCAAAAATAAAAATCGAAGGCACGTCTAAAAAGCAAGGAATTAAGCGCTCATATCTTTTGTTAATTCCCTCTATTTTTTTTAGCATAGGTGTTATCTGGTGGCTATATTTCGCAGACCAGACCGGAAATATTGAAGTGAGCATTGAACAGGTTTCACAATCTCAAGCAGGTAACACTAAGATGACTGGCGCTCGATTTTCAGGCAGAACAAATGATGGTGAAAATTTTGAAATAACTGCCGAGCAGGCGATTGATAATATGCCAAAGCAAGGGCTTATTCATCTTTCCAAACCGGATGGTACTATTTGGACTAAAAATGGGAGTATAATAAAAATAAACTCATTCGAAGCTATTTTAGATCAGTCCAGGGAAACAACTCTATTTCAAGGAACTGTTGAGATAAAACAAACACAGCCAAAGGTAAATATCAACACCTCTGAATTATCTGTAGATTTGGTAAACAAAATTTATCACAGTAATCAACCGGTCGTTGTTATAACTGAAAATATGAAGATTACCGGCGAAGACATGAGTATTAATCAAGAAAGCGGGACTATCTATTTTGGCGGTCATGCTAATCTTATTATAATGGCAAACCAGTAACCAAAATATATGAGAAAGCAAGAACAAGGGTGCGTGCAATGAATGTAACATCAAGACAGATATTGAAATATAAAATATATATTCTGGGACTTGCGTTATCTATATTTCTGTTTAAGCCGTTATTGGCAGAAAACCTGGAAATTGAGGCATCTGGTTTTCTTGAATGGAACCAAGAGAACAAATCATATAACGCCATGGGAGATGCAACTGCCACCCAAGGTAGGCGCACCATTAATGCAGACAAAATCATCGCTTTTTATGAAAGCGAGGAAAACCGTAATATTACTAGAATAGAAGCTACAGGCTCGGTGAAGTTTAATGATGTGTCGGGTTCTGGGTTTTCAGACAGGCTCATTTATGAAATGAACACCCAGACCTTTACACTTACTGGAAATGAGAATTATTTCGAATCCGAAGAATTGATTGCCAAGTCATCTCATCAAATTCAATTTGATGAATTAAACGGCTTATTACTATTACAAAAAGATGCTATGATTTCAATATCCGAAGCCAGAAAAATCGAGGCACAGATGCTAAAAATTGAACTGACGGACGATGGCGACATAAATACCATAAATGCTGAGGGGGATGTAAAATTGACCGAAGAAGCAGGCAGAGTTGCTTTTTCAAGCTCCGCATTCTACCAAGTTGAAAGTGGCAATGTTACACTATCGGATTCGGTTGTGATTTTGGGTGACAAAAATCAGCTTCGCGGCGATAAAGCCATTATTAACATGGAAACAGGATATAGTAAGATACTAGCAGGGAATGAGAACAAGCGTGTGACTGGAAAATTGATTTTGGGTGCATCAAATTGATTGCATATTCCAAGGTTTTTTCCTATGATAATGGTTATTCGTTTAAATTCTTATACAAGCGCCGTAATTTATGACAAATAAAGAAACATACGAAAACGCACATAGTTGGTCTAGTCACCTGAGATTGATTGATAGCAATGTTGGATTAGTTGCTGATGGTCTTGGGAAATATATCAACAAACGGCGCGTTGTCCGCAATGTTAGTTTTGGTGTTCAGCGAGGTGAGGCGATTGGGCTTCTTGGCCCTAACGGGGCTGGAAAAACAACTACTTTTTACATGCTATGTGGGTTACTAGCAGCAGACGAAGGCCGCGTATTTCTGGACGGTCTTGAAGTCACCAAATCTCCTATGTTTTATCGAGCAAGATTAGGGCTCGGATACCTTCCACAAGAATCAAGCGTTTTTAGAGGCCTTAGCGTTGCTCAAAATATTCGATCCGTTTTAGAAATTGTTGAAAATGATAAAGATGTTCGTGATGGTATGCTAGAGGAGTTGATGGCTGAATTCAGCATTGCTCATTTACGCAATACAGCTGCTATCAATCTTTCTGGCGGCGAGAGACGCAGACTCGAAATAGCTCGTGCGCTAGCCGCTAGACCAACATTTCTACTTCTTGACGAACCATTAGCCGGCATTGACCCTATTGCTATTGGAGAGGTAAGAGACCTCATAACGCATTTGAAGGAGAGTGGATTAGGTGTGTTGATTACTGACCATAATGTCAGGGAAACATTAGATATCGTAGATAGGGCGTATATCTTGCATGATGGTGCTATATTAATGGAAGGCAGCCCAGAACAAGTTGTTGAACATCAAGGGGTACGTGAAGTGTATTTGGGTAAACGCTTTACTTTTTAGTTCTATCAATTTTTTAAACGCAAAATATACTTGGCAATCTCTTCACCAGATCTATGGTGATTTTCTGCTTACAAGTGAATAGATTCCTTATTAGAGGGGATTAAAATCGAACTTGTACCAAAATAATGAAATTTGCTTATGGCTGAAGCCTCTTTAAGAAGCCCGCAAAGCGCGCGAGACTCGTCAGCGCCGCCAATCTAATCATAAAACCCAATCCAATCACGGTTATCTGCTCGCATTCCTAATATTGGCGGGTAAACACTGATGACCAACGAGATGACACTATCGTGCCAAGCGCCAGCTCTGATGGTTAAGATTACAGAAGCTGCTTCTAAGAAGCTGGTCGCAAATTCTCGCTGCAGATAGGTTAATGGGGTATTTAAAGCTAATTGCACAAGCATCTATAACATATGGTCAATAGGTGAATAAGCAAGAATGCAAGATAGCAAAGTTGAACGCCTATTTAAAAGATATCCGTTCACGTAGTCATCATCTGGCCCGGTCCTTCGAGTACAAGAGCCCTGTCCGACATAATATTTCCTATCCTGAATTAGGCGCCGCTTCATCATCTCAGGCCATCTACACCAATGCGGAAGGCCGGTTCCATCGTCAAGATATCACCAGCTATTAGAATCACCAAAAACGAAAATGTTCCGGTTATAACAAGCCCAATGATTACGCGACTGCGCGCAATTCTGCTTTATTCGATGGGGCCTCCAGCCTCTTTCCAGCTAGAAAATCCGCCGACATTTGAAACTGACCGAAACCCCATTTCAACCAATGTCTTACCCGTTAAAGCCGCCATTCCGCCGGCACCGCAAACAAGCACGATATCAGCATCCTTCTGAAGCTCCTGGTTATAAAATGCTGTTTCAGGGTCTGCTGCAAATTCTATAAAACCCCTCGGAATGCGAAGTGCGCCTTTTATTGTACCAGTTTGGTTTATTTCCAATCCATCACGGACATCGATGAATACAGACTTCCCAGTTTTGTGTTTTTCAATACCTACCTCAACGTCGATTTTTGGTATAATCTTGTGAGCTGCTTGAAGTTCAGAGCTTGAGGTCTTCATCTTAAAGTTCCTTTCAATCCTGTTCACTAGCTATATCAATAAGTGACTAGCATCTATAAAATAGATTTAATTTAAAAATAATCATTTAAAAAAAACACTTGGAGATATTGAATACATAATCGTTGCCATTAGGATTGTTAAGTGCCATTTTTAAATTATGATATTATTCGTGAGATCTAACCCTTATTATGTTGCGGATCAAGCTATCTGGCATCCAAGAAAAGTAACGATTGTTGGTGGAGCCAATCGGGATCGAACCGACGACCTCTACAATGCCATTGTAGCGCTCTCCCAGCTGAGCTATGGCCCCGAATTAGATTTTTAATAATTATCGGTACTAGGTAAACTATTAGCTAATGTCAATCAGAACTTTCTATTCTTCGTCTTTCTCGGAAAGAGTTCCCGAGGCTTCGTCTGCATCCATATCAACTTCTTCAACGTCTTCAGCTAATTCATCAATAAACTCTTCATCATCCTCGAATGTAGCTGGTGCATTTGTCTCATCTTCATCTGAACTTACTGCAATATAGCTTTCGTCGTCTGCAGGCAATCCATCGTCTTCTACATCGTCAATATCTGTTTCAATTTCGGCTTCAGCAAGTAGTGGCTCTGTTTGAAACTCATTCTCGGCGGTGTCTTTTTTTGCAGCTTCAACAATAGTTGATTTGGCAGTTACTCTACCTTTCCTACTTTTGAGAAGCTGTTCCGGATCAAATTCTGCTCCGCAATTAGGGCAGGTTATGGGGAATTTCAAAAAATCATAAAATTTTGTGCCACAGCTAATACAACGTCTCTTAACTCCCAGTTCAATCTCATTCATGTCTAATCCTTGATGTTTTTTTTCTGCCATCTCCGCGAATAACACAATAATACATCCATATGTCAAAGTAAATTTTAGTCAACATTAAATATTTTTCAAAATACGTTTAAATTGTAACGTAATTATTATTTCTCCCCAATTTTGGAAAGATTGAGCGTTTGTTTATTTGGTAAGCAAAATTTTATTTCTAAATTTAAACCTAGATAATTTTTATTTGTTGTGAGAGAAAGCACCGCATGTAGAATAGTCACGTCCATTCCAATCTGAGGCTTGAAATGAATAATAATACAGACTCTCTTTCATCTGAAGCTATTTCTGGATTACAAGGAACCGGTATTGTTGCAGGGGATAAATCAATCTCACACAGGTCGCTTATATTAAGTTCGATTGCAGAGGGGACAACGAGGATATCGGGGATGCTAAAAAGTTCAGATGTTCAGTCTACTTTAAACGCTATTTGCGCTCTAGGTGTCCGCATTTCTATACTAGAAGATGATATAGTAGAGGTAATAGGTGTAGGCATGCATGGCCTGCAAGAGCCTCTAAAACCACTGGACCTTGGAAATGCTGGAACTGGCGTGAGGCTTTTGATGGGTCTGGTTGCTGGCCAAAAAATAAACGCAACTTTCATTGGAGATGAATCCCTTTCCAGTAGACCAATGCGACGTATTACAGAACCGCTCAGCCAAATGGGGATTCAGGTGAGCGACAATGGTGACGGATTGCTACCAGTTAATATTACTGGGCGATCGAGTCCCCTTCCAATAAGTTACATTTCTCCCGTAGCATCTGCGCAAATCAAATCCGCTATCTTAATTGCAGGGTTAAATTCAAGAGGCGTAACATCTATAATTGAGCCAGCAAAATCGCGTGATCATACAGAGCGTATGCTGAAACATTTTGGAGTTGAAGTTGATACTCAAACCAATTTGGATGGCAGTTATAGGGCTAGCGTGAGAGGGGGCGTTACTCTGCAGGCAAATGATATTATCGTGCCGCGTGACCCCTCATCTGCTGCCTTTTTAATTGTTGCCGGATTAATCACTGAAAATAGCCAGCTTCTTTTACCTATGATTGGTATGAGCCCAGAGCGTATTGGATTGATTACCACACTTCGCGAAATGGGCGGTAGGATAAAAATCAGAAATGAACGCGAAGTTGGTGGCGAGCAGGTTGCTGATATACTGGTTTCTTCAAGCCAATTGAAAGGAATTGTCATACCAGCTGATAGAGCACCATCGATGATAGATGAATACCCTATCTTGTGTATCGCGGCTGCAATGGCAACAGGGTCTACGTTGATGGCAAATATCGGTGAGTTAAGACATAAAGAAGCAGATAGAATAGCAATTATGACAAAAGGTTTACGCCTTGCAGGCGTGAATGTTGATGAAACTGAGACCACTATGCGGGTATACGGCACTAAGACCGTGACTGGCAATTCTTGTATAAAAGGTGGATTTAATATTTATTCAGAGCATGACCATAGAGTTGCAATGTCTTTTCTAACCCTTGGTTTCGTGAGCACTGATAGAATCATTGTAGATGGCGTTTCCACAATTGATACAAGCTTTCCAGGCTTTGTTGAATTAATGAATAAGCATGGTGCAAGAATTTCCCCTGTTAATAATCACTGGAGATAAGTTTTCCGTTAGACTGGTAGAATTTAGCGTCACAAAAAAAGGCAGAGCATGAAAATAGCCATCGATGGAACTGCGGCATCTGGAAAAGGTACACTAGCAAGAAGACTTGCAAATAGCCTTGGGTACGATTATCTCGACACCGGATTACTTTATCGAGTTGTTGCACTACAAGCATTAAAACTCGGGATGACTAGTTTTGGGGACAATATTAAAGAGCCAACACAGAACGAAACTATTAAGAGATCAACCATTATTAAACTAACCACCATTGCTCTTAGTTTATCACTACCAATACTGGATTCGCCTGAACTAAGAAGTCAGAAAATTTCAAGTCTAGCCGCAGCAGTTGCAAGCTTGCCAGAGATCAGGCAGGCACTTATTAAGAAACAAAGAAATTTTGCCCACTCTCCTCCCTCTAATTCAGGGGCTGTCTTGGATGGAAGAGATATAGGTTCGGTAATACTTCCAAAAGCAGATTTTAAGTTCTTTATTGATGCAAAACCTGAAATTCGTGCAAAAAGGCGTTTCGCGCAGTTAAAAGATACAAAATCAAATCAAACGCAAGAAACCATTCTTAAAGAACTGAATGAGCGGGATAAAACAGATAGCACTAGACAATTTGCCCCATTAAAACGTCTTTCAGATGCAATTTTTATTGATAGTTCCTCATTAAATGCAGATGAAGTCTTGCAAATTGCCCTAAATTACATTAATGGCTAATTCTCGTAGTTTGTCATTATTCTAAACGATGACATACTTTTTTACATAACTGTAGCTGGAAATTTAGTTTGCTATTTATAAAAAATCTGCCTCAGAAAAATATCTGATTTGTTTAGACAGAAAAAATCTTGAAACCAGCCAAGATAAAATTGGTCTGTATGCCAACTAAATAGCATCCCACGGAGACTTTTATTGTCAAACCAAAAAAATGACGAGAAATTACTCGTTAATGAGAACTTTGCTGATTTGCTTGCAGAGAGTTTTTCAGAGAGCACTTCAGTTGAAGGCAGTGTTGTTCGTGGAACAATAATTGCTATAGAGTCAGATAATGCAATCATTGACGTTGGTCTTAAATCAGAGGGTCGCATTCCTCTGAAAGAATTCACAGCACCAGGCCAAGACCCAGAATTGCAAGTTGGTGACACTGTTGAAGTTTATGTTGAGCGAATGGAGGATAAAGATGGGCAAGCACTTCTAAGCCGTGAGAAGGCCCGAAGAGAAGAAGCATGGGTTATCTTAGAGCGTGCATTTGAAGCACAAGAGCGTGTAACAGGTGTGATTTTTGGCAGAGTTAAAGGAGGCTTTACTGTAGACCTGTCGGGGGCGACGGCGTTCCTTCCCGGCAGTCAGGTTGATATTCGCCCAATCAATGATGTAAGCGCTCTAATGGGCGCACCTCAACCATTCCAAATATTAAAAATCGACCGGCGACGTGGCAATATAGTTGTATCTCGTAGAGCTGTTCTTGAAGAATCCCGTGCCGAGGCACGTAGCGAACTTGTCTCTAATTTAGTAGAAGGACAAATCCTGAAAGGTGTCGTTAAAAATATTACTGATTACGGCGCGTTTGTAGATTTAGGAGGAGTGGATGGACTACTGCACGTAACTGACATTGCTTGGCGTAGGATCAATCACCCTTCCGAAGCGCTCACTGTTGGTCAAACCGTTGATGTTCAAGTAATTCGATTCAATCAGGAAACTCAGCGTATTTCTCTTGGAATGAAACAGCTACAAAGCGACCCGTGGGAAAATGCCATTGAGAAGTTTAAAACAGGTACTCGTCTCAGTGGCAGAGTTACGAACATCACTGATTATGGGGCGTTTGTTGAATTAGATGATGGTGTCGAAGGTCTAGTTCATGTTTCCGAGATGAGTTGGACTAAAAAGAATGTGCACCCAGGCAAGATCGTCTCAACAAGTCAGGAAGTTGAAGTGGTTGTTCTAGACGTCGATTTAACCAAGCGCCGAATATCACTTGGCCTTAAACAGGCAACGGACAACCCTTGGGCAGAGTTTGAAACTACCAATAAAATTGGAGAAGTGATTGAGGGTGAAATCAATAATATTACTGAGTTTGGAATATTTGTAGGATTAACAGAAGAAATAGATGGACTGGTGCACCTATCTGATATTTCTTGGTCATCTTCTAGCGAAGAAGTGCTAGAAGGATTCAATAAAGGCGACAAGGTTGAAGCAAAAATTTTGGATATCGATCTTGAAAAAGAACGTATTTCGCTTGGAATCAAGCAATTATCAAGCAATCCTGTTGCCGATGCTGCAGAAAAAGTTCGCAAAGGAGATGCCGTAACCTGTGTAATTACAGCTGTAACCGAACAAGGCCTTGAAGTCCGTGTAGGGGATTCGCTTACTGGCTTTATCAGACGAGGTGACCTCGCACGGGATAGAGCAGATCAGCGCGTAGAACGTTTTGCCGTTGATGAGAAGGTTGATGCTGTAATTTCCCAAATAGACGGGAAAAACAATAAACTAACTCTATCTATTAAAGCACGTGAGATGGCTGAAGAAAAACAAGCCATGGCAGAATTCGGCTCTTCTGATAGCGGTGCAAGCTTGGGGGATATCCTTGGGGCAGCATTAGCAAAAAAAGATGACAATGACCCCCAATAGGGTTAAACTAATCAGATTTAGTAAAAACAAAAAAAAACCTCGCTTTTAGTGAGGTTTTTTTTGCCATTTCGAAAAACCTCAAGTACGCTTTTAATATATTTGTAAATGAAAATGATTTAGTTAATTTAGATAAGTATGAACTGCGAAGTTTTTTGAATACAAAAGGGTTAGGTGACCATGACCAAATCAGAGTTGATAAATATGCTTGCAGCGGAAAACCCCGAGTTATATCACAGAGATATTGAGAGAATCGTTAATACGATATTGGAGACTATTAGTATTTCACTTGAAAATGGTAACCGTATCGAGTTGCGGGGCTTTGGTGCTTTTTCTGTAAGGGAACATGGTGCAAGAAAAGGAAGAAATCCGCGCACTGGCGAGCCTGTGGATGTTGCGCGCAAACAAGTGCCTTATTTTAAAATGGGTAAGGGAATGCGTGAAAGATTAAATAAATAATCTGGCATTTTGTCACTAAAGCTGATATTATTGCCACCTTGAAAATAGGTTCAAAACTTAATGTTCAGCATTTCCCATTTCATATCAAAATTATTCTGGCTAATGGTTTTTTTGGTATTTAGCCTTCTTATTACTTCACTAGTAGCCTCTAACTCACAGCTGACAACACTTCATTTATGGCCAATTTCTGGACAGCTCACTATAGCATTATGGCTGCCAATTTTATTAGCTTTTGGTACTGGCTTAATTATTGGGGCCTCATTGATTTGGCTTAGATCCATTGCATCTTATCGTGCCGCAAGACAATTACAAAAGGAGAAAAAAAACAATGCCTCCGAAAGGTTAACAATTGAAGACGACAGCCATCTGCTATTTGACGAAACAGCAACCAACCTACCTTTTAATAGCGAAAAAGGTAAACAGACCCAAAGTGCATTTACACATGGCTCATAATCATGAAAGTTAAAATTTGTGGTTTAAAAACGCGATCAGACATAGATAATTGCATAACTGCTGGTGCAGATTTCATTGGATTTGTTTTTTTCAAGAAATCACCAAGACATCTCAGCTTTACTAATGGAGCAGAATTATCAGATTATTATGCAAGTAATTATTCTGATTCTGGGATACACAAAGTTGCTCTTTGCGTTAACCCAACTAATGAATATATTTCTGAAATTGTGACAGCATCAAAACCTGACTTTATACAGTTACATGGCACAGAATCGCCAGCAAGAGTTGAGGAGATCAGACAAAAATCTGGCCTACCCATAATTAAAGCAATTCGTGTAAAAACCAAGTTAGATATTAAAGCTAGTCAGCAATATAATGTTTCGGCAGATTGGCTGTTATTTGATGCTGCGGCGTCCGCAGATTTAATGCCTGGCGGCAATGGTAAGAGCTTTAGTTGGTCGCTTCTTGAGGATTATGAATGTGGTTTGCCTTGGATGCTAGCAGGCGGACTAAATCCCAATAATGTAGTTAATGCAATTACGCTGACAAATCCAGATGGTGTTGACGTCTCATCAGGAGTCGAAGAAAGCGCGGGTAAAAAAGATGAGTTATTGATCTCAGCCTTTGTGCAGTCCGCAAAAATGGGCTAATCTTTAATTAATTATGGACACGACGTGTACCTTAACTTTGTCTTTAATCATTCAATATAAGTGAGTATTATTAGCGATGAACGAAACACAGCCAAATTCCTTTCAGACAATGCCAGATGAGAATGGCCGTTTTGGTATTCACGGTGGTCGCTTTGTTGCAGAAACATTAATGCCTTTAATATTACAGGTTGAAGCTGCTTATAATGAAGCAAAAATAGACCCTGTTTTTAATGAACGACTGCTTTATTTCCAGAAACATTATGTTGGCAGACCATCTCCTTTATTTTTTGCTGAACGCCTCACTGAGCAATATGGCGGAGCTAAATTATACTTAAAAAGGGACGAGCTAAATCACACTGGCGCTCACAAAATTAATAATGTGCTTGGTCAGGCACTACTTGCAAAAAAGATGGGGAAAACAAAAATCATTGCTGAAACAGGGGCCGGACAACATGGAGTAGCTACAGCAACGGCATGCGCATTATTTAACCTGGAATGCGAGGTGTTTATGGGGGCTGAGGATGTTAAACGTCAAAAGCCAAATGTGGATAGGATGCGTCTACTAGGGGCTACAGTACACCCCGTAACCTCTGGCACATCCACATTAAAAGACGCAATGAACGAAGCACTTCGATATTGGGTGGCTCATCCTGATACCCATTTTTATATTATTGGCACAGTTGCAGGCCCGCATCCCTATCCTGAAATGGTTCGAAACTTCCAGTCTGTCATTGGAAAAGAAGCAAAAGAACAATTAATCGAAGCTGAAGGGCGATTGCCAGACGCACTCATTGCTTGTATTGGCGGTGGCTCAAACGCGCTTGGGCTGTTTTACCCATTTCTAGATGATACTGATGTTACTATTTATGGCGTTGAAGCTGCTGGTATGGGAATCGATAGCGGAATGCATGCTGCGAGCCTTACAGGCGGAACACCAGGCATTTTACATGGCAATCGAACCTATTTATTACAAGATGATGATGGACAGATAGTGGATGCTCATTCTATATCCGCTGGTCTTGATTATCCCGGCATTGGACCAGAGCATTCCTGGCTTCATGATATAGGACGTGTTAATTATGTTAGTGCGACAGATGAAGAAGCTTTAGTTCAGTTTCATTTATGTTCACGGGTTGAAGGGATAATTCCTGCTCTTGAGCCGTCACATGCACTTGCATTTGCAGCAAAACAATTACCATTGATGGATAAAGAACAAATTGTAATTCTTAATATGTGCGGTCGTGGGGATAAAGACCTTGAAGCAGTGCTACCTAAGCTGGATGAACGCGGTTTACTTTAAGAAATTCCAAATAAAGGTCGAAGCAAATAAAATGAGCAGTAGATTAGCCGCAAGCTTTGCAAAAGCGAAGCAAGAAAACAGAGGTATTTTGGGTATTTTTGTATCTGCAGGAGACCCCGATGCCAATGCAAGCATAAAAATATTAGATGGTTTGGTTGAATCTGGTGTGGATATGATAGAACTTGGGATGCCATTTTCTGATCCAATGGCAGATGGACCAGCCATTCAAGCAGCAAGCCTGCGTGCTATCAAATCAGGTATGACGCTCAAGGGAAGTCTTGAAATTGCCTGTCAATTCCGTGAAAAACATCCAGATATTCCCTTGATTTTGATGGGGTATTACAACCCCATTTATCGATACGGTGTCGAGCCGTTTCTTGAGGATGCACAAGCAGCTGGTGCAGATGGTCTTATCATCGTGGATCTTCCCCCTGAAGAGGATAAAGAGCTTTGTGAGCCAAGCCATAATTCTGAAATGGATTACATTAGACTAATCACTCCAACAACACTGGGCGATAGATTGCCATTCGTTTTGGAAAAAGCGTCTGGTTTTATTTATTACGTGTCAATTGCAGGTATTACTGGCACAAAATCAGCTCAAATGGAGTCTATCTCTAATGCCATAAATAGAATAAAGCAGGTTAGCGATTTGCCTGTTGTAACTGGTTTTGGTATCAGAACTGCAGAACAGGCAGCACATATTGCCTCACTAGGGAATGGCGCTATTGTGGGATCCGCAGTGGTGGAAATTATAGCAGAATCTGACGCACAGAATCTATCAGTTGAAGAAACTGCAAAAAAAGTAAGTGATTATACTAAATCACTCGCTGACGCGATCTCTTCCCATAATGCTGAAAAAAAAATATTTAAATTATTTTGAATCATGGATAGCAAAAAATAATAGACTTACAGATACAAAACATATGAAAGAGATGCGTATGTTGTTAGAAAGCCTTGATAGGCTTGCACTTCTTCACCCTAAACTTATTGATATGGGGCTAGAGCGAACAAATAAACTCCTTAAGAGGGCAGGAAGTCCCCACCAAAATCTACCGCCTATATTTCATATAGCAGGAACTAACGGAAAAGGGTCTGTCAGTGCCTATCTATTTTCTGTCGCCAAGCAACTTGGCCTTAAGACACATTGTTATACGTCGCCACATTTATGCAGATTTAATGAGCGAATTCGAATTGCAAATAACCTAATCGATGATGAAGCGCTTTTGAACGTTTTGGATGAGGTAGAAAAGCTTAACCAGAATGCGCCTATTACATTTTACGAAATCACAACGGTTGCTGCATTTATGGCATTTGCAAGAATACCTGCAGACCTGCTTATTTTAGAAACTGGTCTTGGTGGCAGGCTAGACTCAACAAATGTAATCGAAAATCCATTAGTGTCTATTATTACACCTATTGCACGAGATCATGAGCATTTTCTTGGCTCTGAGCTGACACAGATAGCAGGTGAAAAAGCAGGTATAATCAAAAAAAATGTGCCTGTAATTAGTGCCTCTCAAACTAAGGAGGTTGAGGAAACTCTTAGCACAAAAGCAAGAGAGATGGATGCACCCATTTTTTTTGAAGGGGTTGATTTCATCTGGGAGCAGATAAGCACAGGAGAGGTAAAACTAGAATGTAAAAATAGGGTTTTTATACTACCAAAACCCTCGCTAATCGGACCCCATCAAATACAGAATGCAGCCCTTGCGGCTGCATCTATAATATATAGTGGAAACTTCAATCCCTTGGATGATAGATTATTTTCTGGTATTGGGTTCGCAAAATGGCCGGGACGGGTGCAATGCATCGAACAGGGAAAATTACTCAATTACCGTGATGCAAGACCAATATGGATTGATGGCGCACATAATTCACATGGTGCAACGGCTCTTGCGGCCTCTCTTGCACAAATAAACGATAAGAAATGGACACTCATTGCAGGGATGCTAAACACACGAAAACCAGATGACGTTTTTATGCCATTAAAAAGCATCATCAGCGAAATATTTACTATAACTATACCAGGACAGCCGGCAAGCCTATCAGCCCTAGAGCTGTCAGATAGTTGTCAGGATTTAGGAATTAAAGCGAACGCAAAATCAAGCCTAAGCGTAGCACTCTCTGCCACAAGTGAAAGTGAATTTGTAGTGATTTGCGGCTCGTTATATCTAGCAGGGCACGCATTACTTTTAAATGATACCCTGCCAGAATAATATTTGGATAAACTGAAACTATTCCAGATTACGATTGAGTGCAATGCAGAAGACTATAGGTTTTCTTTGACCCATTGCTCTAATTGGGATTTTGGTAATGCTCCAATTTTCTCAGCAACAACTTCGCCATTCTTAAACATTAATAGAGTTGGAATCCCTCGCACCCCATAGCTTTGCGGAGTTACTGGATTATCATCAATATTTACCTTGACGATATCAACTTGACCTTCGAGTGAATTTGAAATCTCTTCCAGCGCAGGACTAATAGCGCGGCAAGGCCCACACCATTCAGCCCAAAAATCTACAACTATTGGTCCAGCTGCTTTTATGACATCAGTATCAAAATTAGAATCGGTTGAGTGTTTAGTAGCCATGCTAATTCCTTTATTTTTAATAATAATTCTCAAAGTTAGTAATAAATAGGCCTGTTGGTAAGTAATTTTTATTTTATTTTTTACTGTTAGTTATTAAATGCTTTTACACCTGATACGTCTTCAAGATAAGCATTCAATTGCTCATTTAAAAGAGGTATGATTTTTGCTGATTGAGTCCAGATGAGAAAACCATAAAATGGCCTATCTGGATAGAGTTGTTTTAGCAATCCCATATAAAGCGCCATTTGACGAAGATAAGCCTCAGGCGGAGTAGCAGAAGGCCGTCCAGTTTTGAAATCTGCTAGTTTGATATAGCTGTCAGTAACAATCAATCTGTCTATCTGCCCAGATATTTCCAACTTGCCAATTCTACCGATTATAGCTGCCTCGGCCAATGAATCTTCAGAAAACAGGTCACTGCAGTCCTTATGATGCAGAATAGAATATACTTCATCAAACAAAACTTTTACCTCTTCTGTAGATAATTTTGGCATTTGTTTTTTTATATATCGAATAGCTGATGTCGCCTGGTCAGACTTGTGAAGAGAGGGGAGCCTTTCAAGTAATGTATGAATTAGATTTCCCCGTTCAAACGCTTCTAGCTGGCCCTTTTTCTGAGGCACAATCTGCTGTTTATTTGATTGCCATTCGGACGGATGAATAATTGTGCTTTTTAACTCAATATATTTATCTGGGAGTTCATCATACCAATTTGGAACAGCTATTGTTTGCTCCTGCTCCAAGGATAGCTCTTCTAATTTTTGAGTATTTATTGATGGAGCTAATTGAAGCTTTAATATACCATCGATATTCATACATGCAGGGTCTTTGGATATGATGTCCTTCAATAATTCATACCAACTATTTTTAATAAACCGCCTTACAGGCGCCTCCCATCCTGCAATGATAAGAGCCTGTTTTGCTCTAGTTAGAGCGACATATAATAAGCGGTCATCCTCCATTTTAATTTTTTCTTTTTCTTGGCCTCTAATATCTAAAATAGAAGAAGGTGCAAAATTGCTGTTCTCTGTCCAGTAAATCCATTCTTCGGAAAATATAAGCGTATCTGAGGGTTTTTTAGCAGTTAACATATCGGGCAAATATATTATAGGCGCTTCAAGTCCCTTGGAGCCGTGTATTGTTAGCAATCTTACCTGAGGGTAGGCGGTAGCGCTATTATCGCGCTTTAATATGCCTTGACTGTCTCTGAAAGATCTTACAAATTGGCTTAGCTCTATATTTCCTGCTTTTTCAAAAGCAAGAATTTCTTGCAAAAAACCGTTAAAGTTCTCAATAACACCTATCCCAAGACGCTTTATAAACGTATCAACTAATCTATCCCCAATTAGAATTTCATTAAAAAAGCTAAA
>CABXZZ010000008.1 GCA_902516825.1 uncultured SAR116 cluster alpha proteobacterium | reverse complement strand
AAAATAAACAAATACACTATTGAATATTTGAATAAAAGCATTGCAAGGTTATCTCCTGGCTTCCTTAGTAATTGAAATGCAAGCAGCAGAAATATAGAGCCACTTACCCCAGCAACTGAGCCATATAGGATTTTCGACATTCCAATAATATTCGGCAGAAGGCTAACTCCGACCATTATCACGCTATATATAAAAATCTGCTTTCTTGTCTCATTCCCGCCAACTACTACTGGAAGCATCGGGATTTTTGCTTTTTTATAATCCCGATTTTTAACCAAAGCCAAAGCCCAAAAATGTGGCGGAGTCCAAAAGAAGATTAAACTAAACAGAATAATAGACTCTATACTTATACTTGCGGTAACCGCCGCCCATCCAATAATAGGAGGAAGCGCACCAGCTGCACCGCCAATCACTATATTCTGAGCTGTCGAGCGCTTAAGCCAGACTGTATAAATTAAGCCATAAAATATGATCGTAAAAGCTAGCAGACCGCCAGCGAGAAGATTTGCTGATAAACTCAAAATTAAAACAGATATAACAGAAATGGTAACACCAAAGCCAAGTGCTTCTGATGGCTCCACCTTGCCGGACGGAATTGGGCGGCCACGTGTTCTTTGCATTACGGCATCAATATCTCTATCATACCATTGATTAATAGCGCCAGACGCACCAGCGCCAGCAGCAATCGCAACCAGTGATATAAAAGCAAGCACTGGATGCAAATCTCTAGGAGCAAGATACATACCTGCAAACCCTGTGAAAATCACAAGGCTCATGACACGCGGTTTCATGAGTTGAAAAAAACTAGATACAGCAGATGGGTCAAATACCGCTGTCTGTGTTGTTATGTTTTGAATTTTTTCCATTGTAACGAGATATCTACTTTATTTTCGGCAATGTTTCATAAGTATGATAGGGGGGCGGAGATGCCACTTGCCACTCAAGGGTAGTTGCGCCCTCACCCCAAGGATTACTAAGAGCACCACGACGAGAAATAAATGCCTCCACAATCACTAATAGAAAAATAATAGCCCCTGCAGCAGATACAAATGAACCGATAGACGCAACCATATTCCATCCAGCAAATGCATCAGGATAATCTACATAGCGCCTTGGCATGCCAGCCAGTCCAAGGAAGTGCATCGGGAAAAAGGTTAAATTAACACCAAAGAACGTTACCCAGAAATGTAGTTTTGCAAGCCCATCATGATAGCTATATCCAGTCATTTTAGAGAACCAATAATAGAAGCCTGCAAACAGGCCAAACACAGCTCCCAATGAGAGGACGTAATGGAAATGTGCAATAACATAGTAGGTGTTATGCAATATCACATCGAGGCCGGCATTTGATAATACAACACCCGTAACACCCCCAACAGTGAACAAAAAGATAAATCCAACTGCCCAAAGCATTGGAACACCAAATCTGATAGAGCCACCCCACATGGTCGCGATCCAACTGAAAATCTTAACGCCGGTAGGCACTGCAATTACCATTGTCGCAGCTGTAAAATATGCTCGCGTATCAACATCAAGTCCAACTGTATACATATGGTGAGCCCAAACGATAAACCCCACAAACCCAATCGCTACCATGGCATATGCCATTCCCAGATAGCCAAATATAGGTTTGTTGGAAAATGTGGATATAATATGACTAACGATCCCAAAAGCAGGTAGGATCATGATATATACTTCCGGATGGCCAAAAAACCAGAAAAGGTGCAAGAATAAAATAGGGTCACCGCCACCTTCCGGAATAAAAAATGTTGTGCCGAAGTTTCTATCTGTAAGCAACATTGTAATAGCACCAGCTAAAACTGGCACAGCAAGAAGCAACAAAAACGCTGTAATTAACATAGCCCATGCAAAAAGAGGCATTTTGTGCAATGTCATGCCAGGCGTTCTCATGTTAAAAATCGTTGTGATAAAGTTCGCTGCCCCAAGGATGGAAGACACACCGGCCAAGTGAAGCGAGAAAATCGCTAAATCCATAGACATCCCCGGTGTTCCAGCTGAAGATGATAAAGGCGGATATATTGTCCAACCAACTCCGGCACCGCCATCAACAGCAGCCGATAATAATAATAGTATAAACGCAGGAGGAAGAAGCCAAAACGAAATATTATTCATCCGTGGAAACGCCATATCTGGTGCACCAATCATAATCGGTACAAACCAGTTTCCAAATCCACCAATCAATCCAGGCATAACAACAAAGAAAACCATAATGAGACCATGCGCGGTCGTAAACACATTCCACATGTGCCCGTCTGACATATATTGAATACCTGGCTGCATTAATTCCATTCGCATAAATACAGAAAATCCACCACCGATAAACGCAGCTATAATTGCAAAGATGATATACATCGTTCCAATATCTTTATGATTAGTTGAATAAAGCCATCGCCTTATAAAACCAGTTGGTGCACCATGTTCATGAACTGCTGTGGTTGGCTGAGCGCTCATTGTAAAAGTCTCCTTAAATTGCCCTTAATTAACAGCGGAAAGCTGAATTGGTAGTGGTAAGTCAAGAATTGCGAATTCCTGTTTTGCATCTACAAGCCATGCTTGATATTCATCTTTTGCCATAGCCTTGACTACTATCGGCATGAACGAATGATTAACGCCACAGATTTGATTACATTGACCATAATAGATTTTTTCGCCTTCCGGCACATCTATCCATACTTCATTCACACGTCCGATTAATGCGTAAGTCTGAACAGCCAATGAAGGCACAAAAAATGAATGCATAACGTCATTGGCTGTTACCAACATTTTTATTTTTGTATTCGATGGCACAACAAGCGGGTTGTCAACAGAAAGAAGTCTTGGTTGACCAAGCTCCAATTCATCATCGCTTAACATGTAGCTATCAAATGCGATTTGCTCGTCCATGTATTCATAATTCCAGTACCATTGATTTCCAGTCACTTTAATAACCATTTCCGCATTTTTTGTCTCATCCATGTAATATAGAAGTCGAAAAGAGGGTACTGCTATAACCACCAAAATTAATACAGGAACAACAGTCCATAATATTTCGATTGTAGTGTTGTGAGTCGTCTTGGACGGAGTTGGGTTGGCATCTCTGCGAAAACGCCATCCGACAAACACAAGAAGCGCAAGCACAAACAAAGATATCAATGATATTATAATGAGTAGCAGGTTATGTAAATCTGTTGCTTTTTGCGCAATAGAACCCGCTGGTTCTTGGAGGCCCATTTGCCACGGCTCAGGTTGCGCTGCTCCAGCAACATTCGCAACAAGAATGCCTAATATAACAGCACTTGACGATAAATAGCGCATAAAGTTTGCACTCATAATTTAATCTCCCAAGAATATTGTCCTAACAAACGCATAAAACGCAATTTTTTCAGATTTTAAATACTGATAAATACATTAAAATTCTATCTGCTTTTTTACGGTTTGGGAAGAAAGGTGCGACTGCCTGTCGCGCAAATTCCTGCATAATCGTATTCAATTGGCATTTATCAAAAATACTTTGATGTATCAAATGCTAGAGGGCTTGAAGTTAACATCGACTGCCCCCATAATTATGTCTACAATATAGAGTTGATTTTTAAATTTTTAAAACACTTTGTAGCTTACTATAAAAGGACGCCCAGATGGATCCACTTGCCCAAACAGACGCCTTGTTTTTCAAAGATGAAAATTTCGAGAGAGAGAATGCGCAATCAATTTTGAAAGATGCCCTACGTGGCGCTGATGATGGTGATTTATTTCTAGAAATGGATTATCTGGAATTTCTCGCTTTTGATGATGGTAGACTGAAATCTGCAAGCTACAACCAATCTAGTGGTTTTGGTTTAAGGGCGATTGTTGGCGAAGCTGATGCCTTCGCCCATTCGGGTGATATGTCAATGGCAGCCCTTGAACGTGCAGGTAAAACTGTAGAAGCAGTTACAAGTGGCTATTCTGGCGCGTTGGCTCTTTCACCCGCAAATGTGGCAAACCAGCCTTTGTATTCAGATGCAAATCCGCTTGATGCAACTCCTTTTGATGCTAAGGTAAAATTGCTGCAAGAAATAGATTCATATGCACGAAACAAAGATAGCAGAGTAAAACAAGTGTCCGCATCCATTGCAGGTTCATGGCAAGCTGTCCAAATCTTAAGACCTGATGGCTATAGAGCAGCAGATATTCGTCCGTTAGTTAGATTGAACGTATCAGTAATGGTTGAAGTAAATGGCCGCATGGAAACAGGGTCCAGCGGGACTGGCGGTAGATTTATGTTCGATAAATATCTTGAGTCTGGTTGCTGGCAAAAGGAAGTTGACGAGGCATTGCGTCTTGCACTTCTTGGCCTGGAATCTATACCTGCACCTGCGGGTGAAATGGAAATTGTATTAGGTCCAGGCTGGCCGGGGGTCATGTTACATGAAGCGGTTGGTCACGGTCTAGAGGGTGATTTCAATCGCAAAGGAACCTCTGTTTTTTCTGGACAGGTCGGGCAGCAAGTAGCTGCCAAAGGAGTTACAGTGATTGATGATGGCACAATATCAGATAGACGTGGCTCAATTACAATAGATGATGAAGGCACAAAATCCGCCAGAAATGTTCTTATTGAGGACGGCATTTTAAAAGGATATTTACAGGACCGGCAAAATGCAAGATTAATGAATGTAGCGCCAACTGGAAATGGTAGACGCGAATCATATGCGTCACTTCCTATGCCAAGAATGACAAACACTTTCATGGAGTCTGGTGAGCTAGAACCAGGCGAAATTGTATCTTCTGTGAAAAAGGGTCTTTATGCAGTCAATTTCGGCGGCGGGCAGGTTGATATAACATCCGGCAAATTCGTGTTTTCTGCCTCGGAAGCCTATCTTGTAGAAAATGGAAAAATTACAGCGCCGGTTAAGGGCGCTACTTTAATTGGCAATGGGCCAGATGCCATGTCTAAAATTTCTATGCTTGGCAACGATATGGCACTAGACGCGGGGGTTGGAACTTGTGGTAAAAACGGCCAATCTGTTCCCGTCGGTGTTGGACAGCCAACTTTGAAGATTGGCGGTATCACAGTTGGTGGAACGCAAGTCACATAAGGTTTTATGTGCACAACAATCTCTGAACCCAAATTTAACACTGGGAAAATAGTGTGGCATATATTCAAGGGGTTTTGAAAGAAGATATTAGGTACAGTCAAAGAACTCAGTCTGCGTTTAATATTTATAATAAGTATAAACCTTATTGATATCCTGGTTCCATTCAGTGTGATAAAGATCGCGCACAATATCTGATTGGGTTAAGCCACTATCTATTATAGTTTTTAAGGGTGTTAGGAATGTTCTTTCATCCTCGCCTTCCTTGTTCATTCTAGCTCGGTTTTTTAAACCTGTTTCCGCAATTTCAATGAGCTGTTTGGCTACCTGGTGAATATTTTGAGAGCCTATTTGTCCTTTCAGACCATCTTTTGCAGCAGATATTCGAGCATTAACGACATCTTTATGAGAAAACTGATTCGCAATAGCTTCTGCTTTTTGCAACGCTTCAGAATCATATAATAATCCGACCCATAGTGCCGGCACCGCACAAATAATAGACCAGGGGCCGCCATCTGCTCCACGCATTTCAAGATACCCCTTTAATCTTACATCTGGAAAGACAGTTGTAATATGATCTTCAAAATCTGACATCGAGGCGGTATGACCAAAAAATTCTTCTCTATATTCTGACTTCATGAACCTTCTGAATGATTTGCCAGCTACATCCAGATACTCCCCATTCCTATAAATAAAATACATTGGCACATCTAGAATATAGTCAATCCACTGCTCATATCCAAAATTAGAATCAAACACACACTCTGGAGCACCGCACCTATCTGGATCTGTATCTGTCCAAGCCAAAGCACGATTAGACTGAATATTTGTAAGGCGACCATTTTTCATCGGTGAATTAGCAAATAACGCCGTAGCGATTGGCTGCATTGCTAATGAAGTTTTAAACTTACGCCTCATATCCTCTTCATCTTGATAATCTAAATTTGTCTGAATGGTACAAGTGCGAAGCATCATATCTAAGCCAAGACTTCCGACCTTTGGCATATAATTCTTCATGATCTTATATCGCCCCTTAGGCATCCAGTTAATCTGTTCTCTTGATGCTGTGGGATGAAAACCTAATCCAATCATTCCTAGTCCTAACTTGGAGGTAACATCAAGCATTTGCCTTAAATGTTTATTAGTTTCAACACAGCTATGATGAAGTGTTTTTACGATATTGCCAGATAGCTCAAACTGCCCCCCCGGCTCTAAGGATATCGAAGCTCCGTCATTGGTCTCAAGAGCAACGTATATCCCCTTCTCCATGATTGGCGTCATATTGTAGGCATCGCTTAGGTAATGCAGAATAGCCTCAATTCCATTGTCACCTTCATATTTAACTGGCGCCAATCCATCCAATGTATAGATGAATTTTTCGTGCTCTGTGCCAATACGCCATTGTTTTGGGTCTTTCTCCTTACTGGAAAGCCAGCTCACAAGCGAATTGAACGACGGTGATATTTCCGTATCAGTCATGATCTATATTGCTTTCTCTTAATTTTGCTTTTCATCATTTAAAAATTCTGGCGTTTTATACCAATCCCCAAAATTAGATTGGAAAATGCTTAATGCAGCTATTGCTGCAGTATCACTTCTCAGAATTCGTGGACCCAGCGAAATATTCTCACACATTGGATGTACTTGGAGTTGTTCTCGCTCAAGGGCACTAAATCCTCCCTCTGGACCTATCAAAATAGCCGCTTTTTTTGTTAGTTTCCTATTCAAATGAAGCATTGAATGTGCGTTCCCCGCTTCTGACTTTGTCTCATTACAAACAACTAATACTCTATCTTTTGGCCAATTATCTAGCACTATTTGAAGCGGGGTAAATTTTCCAATTTCGGGTAAATCCAAACGTTCTGTCTGCTCTGCGGCTTCTATCATATTCGCACGCAATTTATGCTCACGAATTTGCTTTACCTGACCAAATTTGGATATTATCGGCCAGATTTTTGATACTCCTAATTCGGTTGCCTTTTGAACCATAAAATCCATTCTTGTTCTTTTAATTGGCACAAATATCAGCCACAAATCAGATGAGCGAGTTTGAGAGAGAAGTTTATGCTTGCACCTGACTAAAAGGGAACGCTTGCCAGTAGTTTCAATAACGCCAAGAAAACCGCCATCCCTGCCATTAAATAACAAAAGCTCAGCCCCATTTTTTTTTCTTAAAACAGAAGAAAGATAGTGGCTTTGCCCAGAATTGAGTTCTATCAAAGCATGGTCCATTAAAGCACAATCCACAAATAATCGTGTCATATTAAGTCTAGAATCTACGTCCATTTTAACTCAATTAACCAATATGAAAAATGTGGAGTATTTCATCTTATAAACCCTTTATAAAGAGTAACAACAGTAAGAACAATTAGACATAATTAGGAATGCTTTTTTCATCTTTTAAAAGGCTATACCCAAAATAGATTGCAAACATTAAAAATACTATTTTCAGTTTTTATCGTATAGATGTAGTTATGTTTTTATTGAAAAGCAAAGCCAGAGTAATTAAAAGTCGGAATTATTTAATGAAATTGCCATACGAAACGCATACGGATATCGCTACTAATGGGTGGTTATCGGGCATCCCAAACTGGCTTCAACCATATGCTATTATAGCAAGGGTAGATAGGCCAATTGGTTGGTGGTTATTACTACTACCGGGCTGGTGGGCTATCTTGGCACATCAAAATGAGATGATTGAGACAGCCAAACTGATGTGTTGGTTTTTAGTCGGTGCCATCGTAATGCGTGCTGCAGGATGTATCATAAATGACCTATGGGATCGTAATATTGATAAAAAAGTTTCCAGAACCGCAATGAGACCTCTTGCTGCCGGGACTATATCTGTTCGTTCTGCGCTTATATTTCTTGGCTTTACACTACTGGCAGGGTTTTTTATTTTGCTACAACTCCCTTTTAAAGCGTGGATAATGGGCTTATTGTCAATCCCTTTAATAATCTGTTATCCACTTGCAAAACGAGTTACTAAATGGCCGCAAGTCATTCTTGGACTTGCTTTTTCATGGGGCATTTTGCTAGGTGCGGTGAGTGCAACAAATAGCTGGCCAACTGATGCAATGTTGTTGGTATATGCAGGAACAGCTTGCTGGATCGTCGGATATGATACCATCTATGCAATTCAGGATAAAGACGATGACAGTAAGCTTGGTATTGGCTCTGCTGCACTGTCACTTGGAGCCAATCTAACCAAGGGCATAACAGCACTTTATCTAGCTGCGGTCCTATTGTGGTCCGCTGGTTTATGGCTTCATTTTGGACTAGATATTTGGCTTATTGGTATTATAGGAACTGCCATTCATTTAGGATGGCAAGTACATAAACTATCAGAAATAGACAGTAAATCAGCTTTAGTTGTTTTTAGATCCAATCGAAATTGTGGCCTTATTCTGACAGCAGGTTTGCTTCTCCAGGCTCTTTTCTAAGAGATAGGTTAGATTTTAATAATCCCAGTTAAGACCAGTATTGGGGCTGCAACCAAGCATAATATTCAAGTTTTGAACAGCAGCGCCAGCAGCTCCTTTTCCAAGGTTATCTAGCCTTGCTATAATTAAAAACTGTTGTGTTTCAGGATTATTGAAGCAGAAAATTTCAAGGCCGTCTTTTCCAGCAAGTCCATCTGGTGACAACTGACCTGAATGCTGCAATGATACTGCTTCATCTAGTCCGCAAACCCTAATCATCTGATGATCACGATAGGCCTCCTCATACATTTCGTGAACATCATGAATGGTTACAGTTCTTGAGAAATGAGAGACAGGTATAGCAAGGCGAACCAACATGCCCTGCTCGAACATACCCACCGACGGCATGAATAATGGTGCAACCTGAAGACCCGAATGCATAATCATTTCTGGAATATGTTTGTGTGACAAACTAAGCGCGTAATCAAAATGGGGTGGCAGACTGCCTTTCTTCATAGAGGAAATCATATTTTTTCCACCCCCAGAATAGCCAGAAACTGCAGGAGCGATAAGAGTCTGATCTGGCGCAATAAAACCATTTTCAACAAGTGGGCGTGATAGAGCGATAAACCCAGATGCATAACAGCCCGCATTGCTTACTAGATTGGCTTCAGCAATTTTCTGACTTTGGTCAGGACTTAATTCTGCAAAACCATAAACCCACCCATCTGCCGTTCGATGGGCAGAAGAGGCATCGATAATGCGAATGTCCTTATCAGCGACTTTTTCTACTGCACGAATCGCCGCAGAATCTGGTAAGCACAGAATTGTTACGTCGGCTTCCTGCATTATAGAAGCACGTTTTTGCTCTGATTTTCTATCTTCTTCTGAAAGAGAAATAAGTCTAATATCTGTTCGCCGGAATAACCTAGACGATACTTGGAGGCCAGTTGTACCAGCACTTCCATCTATAAAAACTAACTTTTTTTTCATAAAAAAAACTATAAACAGAAACTTTCTTGCTAGCAAGCTGTTGCACAAGACGTATTTGCACGCTATCTGATAAGAATGGATGAAAAAACAAAAAATATTATTAATCAGATGTTGGAAACAGCAAAATCTGAGGGTGCTGATGCCGCGGAAGCAACATTGGTTAGAAATAAAGGTGTGGGCGTTGAAGTTCGCCTTGGCAAATTTGAATCGGTTGAACATGCAGAAGATTTCCAAATAGGATTAAGAGTTTTTACCGGCCAGCAATCTGCAAGCATCTCCACCGGCAAAGTTGACACAGATGCTGCAAAAGCACTTTGTCAGAGGGCAGTTGCGATGGCACGTCTAGCGCCTGCTGACCCATATGCACGCCTTGCCTCCAAGGAGGAACAAGCAGCAGAGCTTCCAAATATAGAGCTATTTGATTCCACCGAATTTACAACGGAAACACTAACCGAAACAGCCCTAAAATGCGAAGAATCTGCACTCGGAATAAAAGGCATCACCAATTCCGAAGGGGCGTCTGCAGGGCAATCAACAGCTGAAATAGCTATTGCAACCAGCACTGGATTTGCGGGAGAATATTCGCGCTCTTCTTTTAGTGTTTCAGCTTCTGTTATTGCTGAAAAAGATGGTAGAATGGAGACCGATTATGACTTTAGCTCAACTGTCTATGCTGAGGATCTGATTGATGCTAGAAAAATTGGTGCATCTGCTGGCAAGCGTACTATCAACAGACTTGGGGCTAAAAGTGCTTCAACAGGGCGATTCCCTGTTATATTTGACAGCCGCGTTTCTAAAAGCCTAACGGGACATTTCGCAAGTGCGGTAAATGGGTCCAGCGTAGCTAGAGGGTCTAGTTTTCTTAAAGATAAAATGGGCCAAGAAATTGCGAGCAAACATATAACAGTCACAGATGATCCTTTGCGCCATCGGGGACTTGGATCCCGAAGATTTGATGGTGAAACACTACCCGTAAAACAACAAGAACTTATTAAAGATGGCGTGTTGGAAAGCTGGCTACTCGATTTAGCTAGTGCAGCACAATTAGGTTTGACCCCAACTGGAAATGCAAGTAGGTCACTATCATCACCTCCTTCCCCTGGCACCTCTAACTGCCTCATTGAAAATGGGACCATCTCTTTAGAGGAGCTTATTTCTGATATCAAAGAAGGATTTTTGGTAACAGAACTTATCGGCAGCTCGGTCAGCCTTACAACAGGAGATTACAGCCGTGGTGCATCAGGCATCTGGATAGAAAATGGGGAAATTACGTATCCTGTAACAGAAGCTACAATTGCTGGAAACTTAAAAGAAATGTTTTTCGAAATGACACCTGCTAACGATATTGATCTTCGTTTTTCTACATCAGCGCCTAGTATTCGTGTTGACGGTATGATGGTCGCAGGTGGATAATTGGTTATGTGCCAATTGCAAAGTACACTTGACTACCCTCACAAAGCATCAAAATTCAAACGTTCTGGTTTAGCAGACTGGCTAGAGTTATATTTTCATGACCATGGGTTTTTAAGGATTGCTTTTCATAATTTGTATCAGATTGACAGCAACATGTGGCGGAGCAATCAGCCATCACCAAAACAAATTGAAATTGCGCAAAAAAATTTGGGGATAAAAGCAATTTTGAATTTGCGAGGGCCTCGTGCATCTGGTGGATGGCAATTAGAGGCTGAGGCTTGCGATAAAATGGGGCTACAACTTGTAAATTTCAGAGTTCGTTCCAGAGCAGCTCCTGAAAAAGAAATGTTGCTGAAGCTACCTGAACTCTTCTCATCAATCCAACAACCCACATTACTTCATTGTAAATCAGGTGCCGACAGAGCAGGGCTAATTTCAGCACTTTATGTACTTATAGTTATGAAACAACCCGCTATAAAAGCGTTAAAGCAACTTTCTTTTAAATATTTACATGTAAAGCAAGCTAAAACAGGCATCCTCGATGCTTTTATTGCATCTTATATTCCGTTTGAATCACAAGGCATGGAGTTCATGCAATGGGTAAAAGAAGTTTATGAGCCTGAAAAACTC
Organism: uncultured SAR116 cluster alpha proteobacterium; assembly: GCA_902516825.1. Classification (GTDB taxonomy): domain Bacteria; phylum Pseudomonadota; class Alphaproteobacteria; order Puniceispirillales; family Puniceispirillaceae; genus UBA5951. Next base: position 25,500 of record CABXZZ010000008.1, on the reverse strand, counting down.
TTACAGGAATTTAGAGCTCAGCCTTTAGCAAGTCGCTTTGTCGATTTCATCTTAAAAAGAGAATAATCAGTCAATAATATACAAACAGCCATTAACTAAAATAATTGTTCACTTCGAGAATTGTTGCAGTGAAATCATTTTTGCATAAGCACCGTTTATCTCTAATAAACTCTCATGAGTGCCTGTTTCTACAATTCTACCAGATGCTATAACATATATCCTGTCTGCAGATTTAATCGTGGCAAGCCGGTGTGCTATAATAAGACTTGTGCGTCCCTTCTTTGATTGCTCCAATGCATCTTGAACCAGCTGTTCTGATTGCGCATCAAGAGCTGATGTTGCTTCATCCATTAATAAAATTGGTGCGTCTTTCAATATGGCTCTTGCTATTACGATGCGTTGTCTCTGGCCACCGGAAAGAAGGTTTCCTTGCGGGCCAACATTTGTATGATACCCTTGCGGAAGTGATGTGATAAACTTATCCGCCGCAGCTTTTCTGGCCGCATCAATAATGTCCGTTTCTGTTGCATCTGATTTGCCAAATCCAATATTTGCCATAACCGTATCGTCAAACAAAATGGAATCCTGACTGATAAGCGCAATATGTGCGCGCAGACTATGAATACTTAGCCGCTTTATATCAAGTTTGTTGATATAGATGGCACCTTTATCAATATCAAAAAACCTTGGAATGAGATTCATTATAGTAGTTTTTCCAGCACCACTTTCGCCTACTAAAGCGACTGTTTCTCCAGCTTTTATCTTTAAAGATACATCCTGCAATATAGGCGTGGTATGATACGAGAAAGACACAGTTGAAAATTCAATTTCGGCTTTTTCAGTATTCAAATCTTTAGCATATTTTTCTGATCGGATGTAAGGTTCAGTAGCTAGTAATTCAAGAGCTCTATTGGCAGCCGAGATACCTTCTTGAGTAACCGCATTCAGAGTTCCAAGTGCCCTTACAGGCTGAACAAGCATTAATAGCGCTGTGATAAATCCAAGCACATCGCCAACTAGCATTTCACCATTGCTAACCCGCCAGCTTGCAACACCAATAACCCCGGCAATAGCAATCCCTCCCAAAACTTCCAACACAGGGTCTATTCTAGCTCTGCCTGATAACAAGGAAAGATAAGCAGATTTTAATTTATCAAAACTCTTTGATGCTCTTAATTTCTGACTATCTTCAAGCTCGAATGCCTTGATCATTCGGCTGCCACCAATAATCTCAGTTATAACTGAAGTAATTTCCTCCATAGTTATCTGCAAATGCTTTGCGTGACCGCGTTGTTTACGGCCTAAACGCAAAATTGGTTGGAAAGCGATGGGGTAAATTGCGAGCACCAATACGGAAAGCCAAAAGTCAAACCAAAATAGCATTCCAATCATTACAAGAATAGTCAGTGAGTCCCGTATTAGGTTATTGGATAATCTCACCACTGCCTCTTTTATCAGATTTAAATCATTCATAATCCGAGAGATAAAAACACCAGATGAGTGCTGTGTTATAACGCTTAGATCTGCGTTAATAAGATGGCTCATCATTTTAGTTTGCATTGCCGTAGCTATGGATTGTGCGAACCGATTTACTGTAATAATTTGCAGATACATTGCAAAAGCTTTTATCATCGCAATGCAGATAATGCCTAGCGGAACAATGGTTAGAAAATTATACTTTAAAATAGTTTCCTCCCCTGATAAGTGATTAAAAACTTGCTGTATCATCGCAGGATAAACGGCGCCCGAAACGGCAACGATGACCATCAGAAAAATAGCAGAGGCAAACAAACTAGTGAACGGTTTTGCAAAGCCCTTCCAGATTTCTTGTATAACCTCAAATGTTGTCTTTGATGCTTTTTTCATCACCAACCTTCAATATAGAATGACATCTACTCTTATTTGCTCTGGTTTTTTTTATGGCATTATTTTTGCTCACTATTAGCGTCTTTTTATCATACTTATGCGCAAATAATTTCTTTTTTATGCTAAAAAATCATTATGTCTGCAAATTGCGATAATTGTGAAGACGTGATAGAAATATTTATGTTAATGGGATTGTTCCACAATTTCATGTAACTGCCAACTTTAGCTTTGTTGCCCCATATATGCTTAAAAAACTAAGCCAATCCATGATAGGTCAAACGCTGTTCTCGGTTGTATTTGCGTGTATTATTTTTATTCTAGGGATAACTGTTAAATGGCGGCATGAAAACCTTGCTGTTTATCAATTAGTAAAAAACCATAAAAAACCCTATATCATCATCTCTTGGCATGAGCATATATTGGGTATGGCTTGGAATCTCCCAAGACCCATTACAACGCTAAATTCGCCTCACTCAGATGGCAGGATACTTGGGAAGGCCGTGCAGATGGTTGGGCTTAACGTGGTCTGGGGCTCTTCAAACAATAAAGCCCTTAGTAGTCTTCGTCAGCTTGCCAAAGAACTTAAAAATAGTCGCAATGTTGGGATCACACCCGACGGACCTCGCGGTCCAGCAAGAATACTTGCAATGGGGCCTATAGCACTAGCTCATATGAGCGATATCGAAATTATTCCCGTGGTGTTTTCAGCTGATAGACAATGGCTTCTAAAAAGCTGGGATAAGACCCGGATTCCAAAGCCTTTCAGTAAAGCAATTATTCTATGGGGTGAGCCAATTAAACTTGAAAAGCGAAAAACTGAGAAAAGAATAAAAAAATCAAAAAATGTAGATGATCCTGAAAAACAGATATCAAAACAGTCTCTTGAGAATTGGCGTTGTCAAATTGAAGATAAATTAAATGCATTAACCAAACAATGCGACGAACTATGTGCTAATTCTTTCAAAACGAACTTCTGCGAAAAAAGGGAGCCATAAATATGCATATAACCCCTTTTGCTTATCAGGTTTTCTGGATTCTGCTTGATCCTTTTATTCGCCTTTATTTGTATGTACGTATTATCCAGAAAAAAGAGGATAAATCTCGTATAACAGAGCGTTTTGGCAACGGGTATAAATCCGCCCGTCCTCACAGGACCTTAATCTGGTTACACGCAGTATCTCTTGGCGAGTCTAACGCAGCAATTAATTTGGTAACGCATTTAAAAGATATACGTTCTGGGTGGCATTTCGTTATAACCACAAACACCATAACCGCGGCAGACCACATCGAGAAGAGTTGTACCGCCATGCCCGTTACTCATATATTCCAACCATTAGACCACCCACAGTGGGTATCTCGCTTTTTAGATTACTGGAAACCAAATTGCGCTATATTTTTGGAATCTGATTTCTGGTTTAATTTAGTCACTAAAACTAAAAAAAGGCAGCTACCTATCATTTTTGCCTCAAGCCAAATATCCAACATTGCAAAAACTAGATGGAAGAAAAACCCTTTGTTAGCGAGCAAGTTATTTTCCAGCCCATCCTTGATTTTGGCAATAGACAACAAACAGAAAAATAACTTCGAGCAATTGGCTAGCTGTATCAAAAACAACAGCAATCAAAAAGTAAAAGTAATGGGCTCCCTCAAAAGCAGAATCTCTAACAGTGAGTTAGATTTAGCGTACGAAAAAGCATTGAGACAACACGCCAATCAAGCTAGATTAAAGTTCATACTCGCTGCCTCAACCCATGAAAATGAAGAAGTTCTTATAGCCAAAGCTGTTGCAAAACTGAGTAATGCAAGTGAATGTCTGTTGATATTTGCCCCGCGTCATCCACATAGAGCAAAAGAAATAATAAACCAAATAGGAACAATGCCACAACGCTCGCAAGGTGAATTACCGCAAAACCAAAATCCCTATTTTTTAAGCGATAGCTATGGCGAGATGACAAGTTTGTATAATGTGGCTGATATTATAATAATTGGAGGAAGTTTTTTTCATTCGGGTGGTCATAATCCAGTTGAACCATCACTTGCTGGAAAGCCAATGATTTGTGGCAAATCCATTTTTAATAACGAGGCTGATTATATTGATTTAATGAAGGCTGGGATTATTCGGCAGGTTGAATCAAACGAAACTCTAAACGAAACAATAGATGAAATACTACGAACCGATAATGCAATGTTGCAGGCTATTATCAAAGGTCAGGAAATTGCTCATGAGGCTTGCATGCGTCCTGCAAAAGCGGCACATTATATCGTATCAACCATAGAGAAATGATATCCGATGCCATTGAAAACACCGAAATTTTGGTCAAGACTAAACTGGCAATCTATTCTTTTATTTCCTCTTAGTTATATATGGCGCCTTGGTCACTACTTAAATCAGCAAAATGCAAGACCAAAAAAAAGTGACATCCCCATAATTTGTGTTGGTAATCTTACAGTTGGTGGAAGCGGTAAAACGCCAGTTGTAATAACACTATGCCGATTTTTGTCTGGCATTGGCAAGTCGCCATCTGTGTTAACACGCGGCTTTGGCGGGCGTGAGAGAGGACCTATTTTTGTCAACTCTAATCTTCACCAATCTGAAGACGTTGGGGATGAGCCTTTAATGATGTCAAACTCAAATATCGTTTGCGTAAGCCGCAATAGACCTGTTGGTGCAGCTTTTATTTCGTCAGAAAAAGAACTTGATTGTGTTGTGATGGATGATGGTCTACAGAACCCAACCTTAGTAAAAGATTTAAAGATTGCCGTTTTTGACGGAAAATTTGGGATTGGAAACGGACTTTTACTACCAGCGGGGCCAATGCGGGAGCAGCTAGAAGATGGACTTAAAAATGTAGATATTGTTATTTTTAATGGAGAGGATGAAACAGGATTAATACCAAAAATTCTGTCACATATCCCCATATTTACAGGCGAGCTTCGCCCAGATGACGAGATTATCGAACAAATGAAAGGCAGACGTGTTTACGGCTTTGCAGGAATTGGAAATCCTCCTCGTTTTTTCAAGACGCTCGAAAATATTGGGGCTGATATCGTTGGTGAAGCCCATTTTGCAGATCACCACCCCTATACTGATACTGATATGTCACAATTATATGAGGAAGCAAATCAGGCTGGTTCTGAACTAGTTACAACACAAAAGGACTGGATGAGACTACCTGCTGAGTGGCGAGAGCGGGTTTTGACTGTACCTGTAAGAATTCATTTCTCTTCAGCTGATTCTATAAAAATAGTATCACTTCTGGAGACAACATTTAAAAATGTCCTTTCATCGCAATAATAATCTTAAGCGGTTTTTAATTCGGTATATGAGCTGGCCTATCGAGGCAATATTTTTGTTTTTCGTACTTCTTATTTTGCGCCTAATTCCAATTGATATTGCCAGTGCTTCAGCCGGATGGCTCGGATCAAAAATTGGACCCCATACAATCTGGCATAAGCGAGCAAATGCTAACTTAAGACTTGCTATGCCAGAGCTTACCGAGAAACAACGAAGAAAAATATTGACCGGAATGTGGTGGAACCTTGGTCGCAATGTAGGGGAATTTCCACATACGCTCAAATTAATGAATTCATCTAGACGGATTAAGATTGAAGGTTTGGATAAAATTTCGGCTTGTGAGAAGGGTAGTATTATTTTTGGCGCACATCTAGCAAACTGGGAGATAGTTCCAACCACCCTAAAACGACTTAATCGAAAATCAGGTATAGTCTATCGCCCTCTTAATAACCCCGTTGCAGATTTTTTTATTCAAAAACGCCAGAGATATTTAAATGCTAACTTTTTTCTAAAAGGCCGTGAGGCAGCAAAAGGCATGCTAGCTACAGTTAAGGCCAATGGAATTGTTGCTTTATTAATTGACCAGCAACTTCGTGAAGGCCGCATGGTTCCATTCTTTGGAGTGCCTGTTAAAACACCCCTAGCCCATATAAAAATTGCAGCTAAACAAAAAATAAAACTCTATCCACTAGAGACAATTCGAATTAAAGGCGCTTATTATAAAATAGTTGTTCACTCGCCAATTACAGTAAGCGAAAAAGCTTCAGACGACGAAATACTTGCAGTAGCCCTTAAGATCAATAAACTATTAGAAAGCTGGATAAAAGAGCGCCCTGAACAATGGTTATGGCCTCATCGGCGCTGGGGAAGAATTGATTTCTAGAACAATTTTGGTTGTGTTCTTATACCGGTGTCATCTCCTACTTCTTTTTTATTTTGTGTTTGTTTCTGACTAGCTTTTTGGGCTTTTTTGCTACTACCTGAAATCTTTTCGGGGTCAAGCTGTGCATGTCTTTTCGCGTCAAAAAACTCCAAATTTACATGTGCACAAGAAGGTGCATCCTGTGATTCCTTTATAGGATTTCCATCTAAATCAGTTACAAGCACAAACCCTTTTTCTAAAACCCGTTTAAATGAGAGCGCATTCAGCAATTGTTCATATCTTAAGATTGTTTGCTCTGAGTTTAGAAGCTTTTTATCAATTTGTGCTCGCATACGTTCATTTGCAGCTATAATTCGGGTTTCAATATTCCCAAGCTTGTTAATTGGGGTTGGCAATCGCTGAAACAAACTTGCTAAATTATGTTGTTTACTGCTCAGCATATGCTGAAAATTTTTTTCAATTTTTTCATTTACTATGTCTATCCTCTGACTAAGTTGATTAATCTGGTCTGATGGGTGCGTCAGCCCCCGAAATGCTGCGGTAAGCTGGTTTTCTTTAAAATTGAACTTTCTATCTAAGGCACGGATAGTTCTGGAATTAAGTTCTGATATTCGGGCAACCAGTTCTGTTAAAATTGGTGTTGCTATTTCCGCTGCCGCGGTTGGAGTCGGCGCCCTTCTATCTGATACATAATCTATCAGCGTTGTATCAGTCTCATGCCCAACAGCAGAGATAACGGCTATCTTACTCTCAAAGACAGCTCTTACAACTATTTCCTCATTAAAACACCACAGATCTTCAAGCGATCCACCTCCACGCGCAACAATAATAAGGTCTGGTTTTGGCACTTGCCCGTCCTCGCGCATCTGGTTGAATGCTTTTACAGCATTCGCGATATGCTGTTCTGCTCCTCTACCTTGAACTGGCACTGGCGCTATTAAAACACGGGTGCCGAAACGTTCTGACAATTGATAAAGTATATCTCTAATTACGGCACCTGTTGGAGATGTTACAACCCCTAGAACAGAAGGCAAGTAAGGAATTTTCTGCTTGCAATCTTCAGAAAATAAACCCTCTGCTTGAAGTCTTTGTCTCAGTGCCTCAAGCTGTTTTAACAACGCACCTTCACCGGAAAATTCAATTTGGGCGACATTTAGCTGGTAGCGTGACTGACCAGAAAAAGTTGTTAATTTTCCTGTGCAAATTACGTCCATGCCCTCTTCTGGCTGAATATTTATATGGCTGAGCTGTCTTTTCCAAATAACAGAAGCAAGTGTTACATTCGCATCTTTTAAGCTGAAATATATATGCCCAGAGTCTGGAAAAGCAGGCTTTGAGATTTCACCACGAACTCTTACAAACTCAAAGTTGGACTCAATTGCCCGTTTAACCGCGTTTGATAAATCAGCAACCGAAAATATTGGCTGATTTGAGAGACTGTCTGATGGCGAGTGAATAAGATTTGTCATTTGAAGTCCATTGTTCTGGAACTCTATTTATGGCACAGATATATCCTCAAAGACAACGAGTGAGTTATTTATAATATAACCCAACTTTAAAGGGTACATAAACTTTTTTAGGGTAATCTTTTGGACAGGTAGGCATGAATATATTAATTATTGGAGGTGGGGGAAGAGAACATGCTCTCGCCCGCGCAATTTCAAAATCACAAAAATGTACGCAATTATATGCAGCGCCAGGTAATCCAGGAATATCCCAATTTGCTACTTGTCTAGAAATATCTTCTGATAACCCCGAATCCGTTATTCAGGAATGTCAAAAACGAGAAATAAAGCTAGTTGTGATTGGGCCTGAATTGCCATTGGTTTTAGGTCTTGCCGATGCATTGCGCAATCACAACATCCTAGCTTTTGGACCAAGTGCAGCTGCATCCAGATTAGAAGGTTCCAAATCTTTTGCTCGAGATTTTTGCAAACGTTATCAAATTCGCCAGCCTACTTATGAGCGTTTTACAGACATCCGGAAAGCCAAAAAATATGCAAGTTTAATTGGTCCTCATTGTGTTATAAAGGCAGATGGTCTTGCCGCTGGCAAAGGAGTTATAGTGTGCAATGCGACAAAACAATCTTTTGATGCTATTGATATGATGCTCGGAGGCGGTTTTGGCGATGCAAGTCAAGCTATCTTAGTTGAAGAATGTATAACAGGACCTGAGCTTTCTGCGTTTGCACTTGTAGATGGGGAAGACGTAATGTGGTTGGCAACTGCGCGTGATCACAAAAGGGCTTTTGACGGAGATATGGGACCAAATACTGGAGGCATGGGAGCTGCAAGCCCCTCTCCAGACGAGACAGATAGTTTGCGTGAGTATATTTTAGAGAACATATTAAAGCCGACAGCAAAAGGAATGGTTGCTGATGGTACCCCATATAAAGGGATTTTATATGCAGGACTTATGCTTACAGATGAGGGCCCACAGGTAATTGAATTTAATTGTCGGTTTGGCGACCCCGAAGCTCAAGTTATCCTGCCGCGGTTGGAAAGTGATTTACTTGAGCTAATCATATCTCATTGCAGTCAAAAACAACAAGAAGCACAAGTCGTTTTCAGCCCCGATGTTGCTATTACAGTTATCATGGCTAACAAGGGATATCCTGCCAGCTATCAGCCGAATTCAATTATCAGACAGTTAGATACGCTCTCAGTACAATCAGACAGATTTATTTATCATTCGGGCACGCAACAAAATGACCAAGGCGATATTATTGCCTCAGGAGGGCGTGTATTAAGCATTACCGCAACTGCTGAAACTTACAGTGCTGCTCGCAAAAAAGCATATGATACCGTATCACACATAAAATGGGAAAACGGTTTTTACCGAAAAGATATTGGTAATTTCTAACGTCTCTGAGCAAAAAAATCTTTAAGCAATTTAGATGCATAAGACGCCTTTATACCACCATAAATTTCTGGCTTGTGATGACAGGTGGAATTACTGAATACACGGCCTCCATGTTCTACCGCACCCCCTTTTTTATCTTCTGCACCATAGTATAACCGTCGAATTCTAGAGTTTGAAATCGCGCCGGCACACATCGTGCACGGCTCAAGCGTCACCCATAAATCACATCCTTCAAGGAATTTCTGATCTAAAAATTTCATCGCTTGCCTTAACACAAGAAATTCTGCATGGGCAGTTGCGTCACGCTGTGATTCCACAAGATTATGAGCAAAAGCAACCACATCTCCCTCCGCACTAACAAGCACCGCTCCAACAGGAACTTCACCTAGCTGAGCTGCTTTATTTGCCTGCATAAGGGCTAATTCCATATAATCTATTTTTCTCATATCTACGCAATGACAAAACTATGATAAAAAAGCAACATCTTGTTTTCTTCTGACTATTTTTTCCTTTTTTTTTATGTTCTAATTTATACACTATGTCTCTAATAAAACCCTCTTTTACTCTTGGCGAAGTTTTACAGTCTGAGCGTATTGCAAAGCGGATGGCGCGCGCTGGTTTGTGCTCACGTAGGGACGCAGAAAGCTGGATTAGAGCTGGCAGGGTGATGATAAATGATACTCTTCTTGAGACTCCTGCCCATATAGTTGGGCCTGACGATAAAATTATTGTGGATAACAAGCCTCTGCCCAATCCAGAGGCAACGCGCTTGTGGCGGTATTACAAGCCACGCGGTCTTATTGTCTCTCACCGAGACGAGCAAAATCGGGATACAATTTTTGACAGGACAAAAAATAGGCTCCCTCGGGTGATAAGTGTTGGAAGGCTTGATCTCGATTCCGAAGGAATGATTTTATTAACAAATGATGGTGGTTTAGCCCGCCATCTTGAATTGCCTAGTACAGGTTGGACGCGGAAATATCGTGTACGCATTTATGGCAGAGTTGACGAGAAACAACTTGAAGAACTTAAAGACGGAACCACTATCGATGGTATTCATTATGGAAGTCTTCTTGCACGTCTTGATAAACAAATGACAAGTAACGCTTGGTTAACAATTTCTATTAAAGAAGGAAAAAATCGTGAAATTAGGCGCGTTATGGAATATCTTGGATATTCTGTTAGCCGTCTTATCAGAACATCCTATGGACCATTTCAGCTCGGCAATATGGAAGAAGATGATTTGAAAGAGGTGAAGCAAGCTATCTTGCGCGAACAGCTTGGAAAAAGTGTTAAAGAAGAGAAAAAACAAATTATATCGGTTGGTAAGCGAAAAATCGCATCTAGGAAACACAACCCTATTTCTGGTAAATCGAGGTATAAGAATGCAAATAATAGGCGGGGCAAGGCGCGGCGCCAAGCTCGCTAAGTGCAGGAGCAAGTCAGTTCGCCCAACTGGCCAGCGAGTAAGAGAAGCTATCTTTAATATGACGGCTGGCGGGCGTTTCACCCCTATGATATCGAATGCAACGGTCCTTGATCTTTTTGCTGGAACAGGGGCACTTGGGCTTGAGGCTCTCTCCAGAGGTGCCCACAGAGCCTATTTTGTAGAGCGTGAACAGCAAGCACTTGATACATTACGCGCAAACATACGAAGGCTAGACTACCTTGAAACAACAACCATCTTAGCAGTTTCAGTTGAAAATATTAAAACATGGGCCTACCCACCAGCTGATATTGTCTTTTGTGATGCTCCTTATAGCAAAAACATAACCTCTCAAGCACTTCAAAATATGGCTAAAATAGGCGCCCTTACCAATGGCGGACTTGTTATAGCAGAAATGCCTAAATCAGAAAAATTAATTTTATCCGTTGAATTTAAATTTGCAGACCAGCGAAGCTACGGGGCCACATCTATTCATCTGTTCAATTGGATACAGAATTAACGTCTGCCAAATAGGCGCTCAACATCCGAAAGTGAAATTCTGATATATGTTGGTCTGCCATGATTACATTGTCCCGAGTTTGGTGTGACCTCCATATCTCGCAGTAGCTGATTCATCTCAGCCACGGATAAAACTCGCCCAGATCGAACTGACCCATGGCAGGAGATTGTAGCTAAAACATATGATATTTTATCTTCAAGGCTAGTAGAATTTGATAGATGCACCAGTTCATCTGCAATATCTTTAATAAGTTCTTGTGCATTGACCTCTCCCAAGAGAGCTGGGGTTTCTCTTACTATTATAGCACCCTCTCCAAATGCTTCTATAACCAAACCAAGCTTATTTAAATGTTCTAAATGATGTTTAATCTTTTCTAATTGTTCTGGTGCGAGGGATATAATTTCAGGCAGTAACAATAGCTGTGTCTTTATTGTGTTCAAAGCTAAGTCAGCTTTCATTTTTTCCATTATAAGGCGTTCATGAGCTGCGTGTTGGTCTATGATGACAATGCCATCTTTTGTTTCAGAAATAATATAGTTCTTATGATATTGCGCTCTTGCAGCACCAAGGAGATTTTCTGCAAATTCCAGGTTATCTTTAGTTTCTGAATCAATTTGTTTTTCTTCTGTTTTTGCAAGTGGGAGTGAGTCAGAAAACATATCTGATGAAGATAAAAAACCAGTAGCAGCGGGGCGCTGTAAATACTCTGCATTTTTTAACTCTGAAGCATTGCTTTGTGGCGGGTTTAGGTAGCTAGCTCGTCCTAAGTTTAATCCCCTTGCGCTGACAGCAAGACGGTTTAACGTATTTTGCGCGCCCTCTGCGGTGGCATAAATACCACTCTCTCTAAGGGCAGACTGGATAGAACCCACTATCAAACTTCGTATCGTGCCGGGGTCTGAGAAGCGAACTTCACTTTTTGCTGGATGTACATTTACATCTACATTTTTAAGAGAAACAGATATAAATAGGATAACAATCGGATATCTGCCCTTTGGAAGGGTATCTGAATAAGCTGCACGAACAGCCCCTATGAGCTGTTTATCTTTAACCGGTCGTTGATTCACGAAGATACTCATATGCTGCGTAGTTGGTCTATTCATAGTTGGAAGACCCATTAAACCTAATAGGCCACATTCGTCTTTCTGTGCATCTAGCATAACAGCTTCTTTTGCAAACACATGACCTACCACATCTGACAATCTATCGCGAATGGGGGAACTGTTATCTATTCTGGCAGGTAAATTTAGCAATGTCTTACCAGTGTCAGTAAAGATAAATGATACGTCTGGTGTGGCCATGGCAAGTTGCTTTACAACTTCGAGACACTGCCCGGCCTCTGTTCGCTTTGTTTTTAAGAATTTGCGTCTTGCTGGAATTTTATCAAATAGATCCATTATGCTAACTTTTGTCCCAACAGCACTTGCAACAGGTTCAGGCGAATAAATATTGCCATGTTCTATTCGTATTCTCCAGCCATGTTCCAGTGTCTCAACTCGGGAAGAAATTTCTAGATCTGATACGGCCCCGATAGAGGGAAGTGCCTCCCCTCTAAAGCCAAAGCTCTTAATGTCGAATAAATTTCCAGCCGGTAATTTGGAGGTTGCGTGTCTTTTAACGGCAAGCGATAGCTCATCCGCGTTCATTCCACATCCGTTATCACTCACAGAAATGGAGCTTAGGCCACCATCTTTTATGACTATTATAATTTGAGTAGCACCAGCATCTAGCGCGTTTTCAACTAGCTCTTTAAGCGCGCTTGCTGGTCGCTCAATGACTTCCCCAGCAGCTATCTGATCTACAAGGTTGCTTGGTAGTAAACGAATTCTGCTCATCTACACGTGCTTTTTCATTCTAACCCTACAAGGTTATTGAACTTGCACTTCATCGCCATACACTCCATCATAAGCGGGTGTAGCACCCTCATTTATGGCCCTTTTCTGCATAAAATTTGTGCGGATTCTCCTATCTTCTTCCATCTGATCTAATATAGGACCAACTTCTGGCAGGCCTCCAAAAACGACATTAATTGGTAATCTACGCTCAAAAATTATACCTGTTGTTTCTTGGTCAACTTTAACCCTAATATCTGATTCTATAGAACTTAGCTCAAAAAACTCATCATATCCAGATGCTGCAGTATTGCGTCTTTCGAATAATTTATTCATCAGATTTCTTGAAGATTTTTCATCCACACCCAAGTCGGTGGTAGTAGCATCAGGCCGCGTTGTAAACTCAGGGGGAAGCGATAATGGTGGTCTTACAACTACCTGAAATTCATCTGGCGTAGATTTCTCAGTTCCAATTGTACGACGATAATCAGAACATGCAATTGTGCCAAAAACTATGACAAGACCAATAATCACCGAAAACAAACGTCTCTTCTGCATTAATTTTCTCCCATCTTTGATGATGGCCTTATAATGACATAAATGGTTATTGCAACGCCAGCACATATCGCAATATCGGCAATATTAAACGTGGGCCAATGATACCCCCAAATATGAAAATCGAAAAAATCCACTACCCTCCCATATAAAAATCTGTCAATTACGTTCCCGGCTGCTCCGCCCGCGATAATAGCAGACCCAACTTGTTGCGTACGTTGCTGCAAGTGAATCTGTCTTATAAGGTATAGAATAACAAGCGAAGCTAATACCGGAATAATAATACGAATTATTTCAGGATGCGATGACATAATACCGAAACTAACGCCATTATTCCAAACAGGTGTTAGATTAAAAAACGATGTAACGACAATCTGCTGAGGAATATCGAATAAAAGTGACAGCATCCACTTCTTAGTTATAAAATCGACGATAATAATCACAATTGAAATAACAGCAAATCGTATATAATCAGACTGTTTAGAAACGGTCATTTAACTTTTAATCCAACATGCATTTGTCTAATCTGCTGATATTATGGTGTCATTAATCTTTTTTTCCGCCAACTACGACGTGTTTGCATCGCATGCACATTTCTTCATTGGAAGATACTTCTGGAAGGATTTTCCAGCACCTTGCACACTTGCTACCCTCTGCAAGGTGAATATCAGCTGCTAATTGTGCCGCATTATCATCGATGATTTGCACGTCTGATGTTATGAATAAAGCCGGCAAATCTATATCAGATAGAAGTTTTGCCTCTGCTTTCGGCAGGCTTAGCATAACAGATGCCTGTAGGCTTCCACCGATTATCGCATCAGACCTTGCACTTTCAAGAGCTATTGTAACTTGTGATCTAATAGAACGCACCTGCTCCCATTTTTGAATTAAAGATGCATTCTGCCATTCATGGGGCATTTTTTGATATTCATGAAGATGAATAGAATCTTCTAAATCTCCCGCATAGGCTAGCCAAGCCTCATCTGCTGTAAAACACAAAATAGGCGCTATCCATGCCACCAGACTTTTAAAACACCTATCCATCATTGTTAGTGTTGCTCTTCTTGGCATGCTATCAAGTACGTCACAGTACAGCATATCTTTTCGAATATCAAAATAGAACGCTGATAAATCACTATTACAAAAATCATGAAGCTCCGTAAAAACTGCGTGAAAATCATATACATTGACTTTTTCGGTGATAATTTTATCTAATTCAAACAAACGAGCCGCCACCCATTTTTCAAGTTCTGGCATTTCATCAAACGCAACCGGGTGCAAATTATCAAATCCGTTTAAAGCTCCGAGTAAATAACGAAGTGTATTACGAATTCGACGATAATGATCTGATTGCCGTTTGAGTATTTCCGCTCCTATTCTAAGATCGTCATAATAGTCAGAGCTTACTACCCATAGGCGCAAAATATCTGCTCCACTTTGCTGAATGATTTTCTGAGGTTGAATAACATTTCCAAGCGATTTAGACATTTTTCTGCCTTGCTCATCTAGCACAAACCCATGTGTTAAAACGCCTTTATAAGGCGCTTTAGAGCGTGTACCACACGATTCTAGCAATGATGAATGGAACCAACCCCGATGTTGATCAGAGCCTTCAAGATATAAATCAGCAGGTGATTGCAAATCACCGCGTTGCTCGAGAACGAATGCATGTGTTGACCCTGAATCAAACCAGACATCTGCAATATCATTCACTTTTTCGTAAGTATCTGGGTCATAATCATCACCCAAAAATCTTGATGGGTGTGATGTAAACCATGCGTCACATCCCTCTTCTTTGAAAATTTTGGTTATTCTGTCCACCACTGATTGATCCCGCAGCGGTTCGCCAGACTTTTTTTCAACAAACACAGGTATAGGTACTCCCCAAGCGCGTTGTCTGCTGAGGCACCAGTCAGGTCTGTTCTCAATCATAGAGGTTAAACGTTTTTGTCCTGCAGGTGGGTAAAAAACAGTTTCTGCTAATGCAGAAAGCGCATATTCCCGAAGGCCATCACTTTCCATGGAAATAAACCATTGAGCTGTATTTCGATAAATTACTGGGGCGTGAGAACGCCAGCTATGCGGATAGGAATGCGTTAATTTGCCAATTCCAATCAACGCATTATGCTCTGCCATAATATCAGCAATTTTCTTATTATCTCTTAGAACATGCAGACCTGAAAACACTGGCAACTGCTCCATCAATGTTCCATTTTCGTTTACCGTATCTGGGACAGCTATACCATGCTGAAGATGAGCCAGCTCGTAATCCTCAGGGCCATGACCTGGAGCAATGTGAACAAAGCCTGTTCCCTGTTCAGTAGTAACATAATCAGCAGCCAGCAGTGGAACTGAATAATCATAGCCAGCATCTGCCATTGGATGGTTTGCTATTGAGCCCTCAAATTGATACCCCTTAATTTTCTGGAGGGACTCATATTTCATAATTCCGCATTGAGAGCAGATGTTCTCAAGTAATTTCTCGCTGACAATTAGCACCTCCCCTGGAGAAGCGATAGAGCCTTCCGAAACTTGCGTAATCTTGAATCTAATGTAATCAATTTCATCACCATACGCTAATGCGCGATTACCTGGCATAGTCCAAGGTGTTGTAGTCCAGATTACAACAAAACTTCCAACCAACTCTTGAACTGAACACTCAACAAGCTTGAACTTTGCAAAAATAGTAATGGATGTATGGTCACTATATTCTACCTCTGCCTCTGCCAATGCCGTCTTTTCTACAGGCGACCACATAACTGGTTTAGAGCCCCGATAAAGCGAGCCCTGCATTAGGAATTTACCTATTTCCGCTGCTATAATTGCTTCGGACTCGAACTTCATAGTAAAGTAAGGGTCTTCCCAGTCGCCAAGCACACCTAATCGTTGAAATTCTTCTGACTGTATATCCATCCAATGTCCAGCAAAAGCGCGGCATTCCTGACGAAATTCCTTGATCGGAACTTCATCTTTATCTTTTCCTTTTTTTCGATATTGCTCTTCAATTTTCCATTCAATCGGCAGACCATGACAGTCCCAGCCAGGCACATAATTAGCATCTTTCCCTAACATAGACTGAGAGCGATTAATCACGTCCTTTAGAATCTTATTTAAGGCGTGTCCTATATGTAAATTGCCATTCGCATAAGGAGGACCATCATGAAGAATAAATTTCTCTCTACCGCGTCTTTCTTCTCGCAATTTCCTATAAAGGTCTAATGTCTTCCAACGCGCTATAATTTCAGGCTCCTTTTGGGGAAGTCCGCCACGCATTGGAAAAGACGTATTTGGAAGGAATACGGTATCTTTGTAATTTTTGGCTGTATGTTGATTATCTGACATCAGAATTTCTCATGATTTGCATCTCATTTTTATTTTATTTTTTATCTTCCAGCAAATCTCTCGCAGTTGCTGCATCTTTTGAAATTTGGGCTTTTAGTGAATCGATAGAATCAAATTTCTTCTCTCCGCGCATATAATGATGCAGATTTACACATAATCTTTCGCCATATATATCTTTGTCGAAATCAAATAGATGTATCTCAGCCATTACTTTTCTGTTTCCAATTGTGGGTCTAATTCCAACATTGGCTACTCCCTTTAACTCTGGTAAATCTGGAACGTCAAAAATCTCTGTATCACCTCGTATTGACGAATTATTATTTTCAATCACTGCGGTAATTGCATATACACCGTAAGCAGGAACCTGATACTCTTCTAAGTTGAAATTAGCAGTTGGGAAATCAAGTAAACGTCCACGTTTATCCCCATGTTCAATCGTGCCACAAATTGTAGGTGGTCTGCCAAGCATTTCTGCTGCATCATCTATTCGTCCAGCCTGCAATGCGGCGCGCACTCTGCTGGACGAAACGATTGCTGATTTATTATCGACCTTTAAAGAAACATTCGTGACCTTGATATTATATTCGCCCCCAATCTCGGATAGAAGGCTCATGTCGCCTGCTCTTCCTCGACCAAATGAAAAATCGGAGCCAGCCACAAGATGTGATACCCCCAAGGGATACAACACATCAGATAAAAATTGCATCGGCGATAATTGGCGAAGTGCATCATTAAAGCGCACATGGATAATTATCTCGATACCATGCAATGATAAGGTACGATTTTTTTCTGTCATATCAGATAGTAAAAATCCAGGCTCATTCTGCCGGAAATATCTCCTTGGATGCGGATCGAAGGTTATAACACCTACTTTTGTTCCGTCATTTTTAGCTAATGTAAGCGCCGTTGATATCAGTTTTTGATGCCCAAAATGAACACCATCAAAATTTCCAATTACAGCTGTTAAAGAAGTATCTTTGAGAGGGGCATCCCCAATAGACCAGTGAACAATTTTAGTTGCCATAATATCCCTATATAGATTTGGCGAGAATATAACGCTTTTTTATATCTAAATTCAATTGAAAGGATTAACAATTCCAGACTATTATCTACTAAATAACAGTATGAAGCGTTATGAATAAACTTTTACACATCAGCTTCATACAATTTTAACAAAATTATATCGATGCGGTTACCAAGTATCAGCTCGTTTGACATGGATTGTAAATATGGAATTTTCTGCGGAAGGATTATCATTTTCTCAGGTTTTATCAAAGCCTGAATTTTCAATTTTAGTGAGTTATTTTTCTAGTTTTCTTTCCGGAATTGGAACGTTAATCATCGGATTTTGGCTATCTGGAAAGGCAGAGCGTGCAGTGAAGCACATGCTTGCCGGTGTGCCGCGTTTAAGCCCTATGCTTATTCCGATAAGTGGGAGTATTATAAGATATGCTAGTATAACTTTCACACTTGTGGTTTCTCTTGGTCAGTTCGGAATACAAACTACCTCGATTATCGCTGTCCTTGGGGCAGCCGGTCTTGCTATTGGTCTTGCATTGCAAGGCACATTATCGAACGTTGCTGCTGGAGTAATGCTGCTAATTCTTCGTCCATTTGAAACTGGTGACTGGATTGAGGTTGCCGGCTCGTCTGGCGCTGTTAGGGAAGTTGGATTATTCACTACTAAAATAGATACATTTGATAATGTTTTTATCTCTATCCCAAATTCAACAATATGGGCTTCAACAATAATAAATAATTCGAAACACACCCAGCGAAGATTAGATATTGAAGTAGGTGTTAGTTATAATAGCAATCTAGATGAGGTAGAGGCAGCAATGCTCACGCTAGCCAATGACCCGCGTGTTCATAAAGACCCAGTTCCACAATTTCACGTTCTCAGTTATGCAGATAGCGCAATTCAGGTTCGATTGCGGGTTTATGTGGACTATGCAGATATGTTTGCGTTAAATTGGGATTTGAATAAACAAATCAAAAAGATTTTTGAGGCAAATAATATTGAAATTCCTTTTGCTCAACTTGTTTTGCACAAAGCACCTAATTGATTATTTATAATTTTTTTATAGTGACATGATGAACGACAAAGATATAAACACTCCCGTTGAAATCAATAGAGAAACATTATCTGGAGGAATTCTTCAAAAACTTGCAGCAGAACGTGTTGGTCAACCTGTAAAACTTCTCAACGGAGAAGAACTACTTCAATCGCGTCGCTGTTTCATTAAAGACGACCATTCAGGAGAGGATGTATGGATCTTTGGATACGGAAGTCTTATTTGGAATCCATCTTTTACCTTTGATCTGAGAAAGAAAGCTCATTTATTTGGATATCATCGCAGGTTTTGTTTGCGAACGACTATTACACGCGGGAGCCCTGAGAAGCCAGGACTTGTTCTCGGCCTTGACCGCGGTGGGTCCACTAAAGGAATGGTTTTTCGAATTCCTGAATCCGCTGCCTCCAAGGAATGTGATGTAATTTGGAAGCGAGAAATGTTAAGCGGAGCTTATGAACCGAGTTGGGTTAAGGTCAAGGGACCTGGTGATGAAGTGGTAAAGGCAATAACTTTCATCATCAGACGAGACCATCCTAGTTTTGTAGCCCCACAACCAGAACTGGAATGCGTTAAGATAATCGCCGAAGCGTCAGGTATAATAGGCTCGAACACTGAGTATTTATTAAAAACTGAAGCAGCGTTGTCTGCGGAGGGTATAAGTGATCCCAAACTAACGCGGATCGCGGCTTTAGTGCGTATATATCAAGGCGGATGATGCCAAACTTAAATCAAACAGCTTGAAAAAATTTTTTAGCTAGTCCAAGTACCACCCAAAGCTCGCGTTAATTCTTTTGCTGTACGAAGTGTAACTCTTCCAAAATTTGGTAATTTCTGCTCTTCGATACGAACCGAAGGTCCGCTTACAGACAAAGCGCCAATAACGACAGAATTTTCGTCGAATATAGGGGACGCTATGCATCTTAAACCCTCAGAATTTTCTTCATCATCTACAGCATAAAAATTTTGTTTAGCTTTGGCTATCTCACGTGAAAACGTTCCTTCATCCATTATACTTTTCCTTGTAAACTGAGTGAATCCTGCCTGATTAATGATTTGACTGACTACACTCGACTTTGAAAAAGCAAGGCAGATTTTTCCGACCGCCGAACACGTCCAAGGTGCTTTTGCTCCAGGCTTTGATAGCGCTCTCATCAATTGAGGACATTCAACCTGAGACGCATACACAAGAGAATTCCCATTGTTGTCTAATAAGGCAAGGTTGGAAGTTTCACCTGTTTCTTGCATCATCATCCGTAAATATGGACGAGCCATATGGCTAATATCTTTTGAACGCATGTAGGACGTACCGACATTAAATGATTGCACACCTATTAGCCACCGCCCCTCTTCAAAACGTACAAACCTGTCAAGCTGAAGTGTGGTCAGCAATCTATGTGCAGTTGAAGGCGCTAATTTTACTCGCCTGGCCAACTCAGACAGATTTAAACCATTTTGTTCTTCTGCTAGTTTTGATAATAAACTTAACGCACGAGATACGGATTGTGTATGTCCGCTTCTTTTTTCTAAAAATCCATCTGGCACTTTATGTATCCTTACATGATGTACCAGCCCCGCTTACTTAAATGGGCTGTTTACAGATAAAAGGCAAGGATAAAGATATATTAATTTTTGTTTATCCAAAAAATATCTAGTGTTTTTGTTGCTATTGCTCAAAAACTAGACTATTTTATTTTAAACAAACTACAATTTTTGTATTTTAATGTTAGATACGCAACCCTGTTTTTTATAATTATTTAGAACTCTGCCTAGAAAATATCTTTGACCCAGCACAATGTGCTCTCTATGTAAGAATAAAATTGCAACGTCACTTATCAAACAACTGCGATGTTTCTCGGGGATATGGTGAAATTGGTAAACACGCTGGATTCAAAATCCAGTGCCGCAAGGCTTCTCGGTTCAAGTCCGAGTATCCCCACCAATATAAAAAGTGCAAATCTATTTCCTTCTGAGTCCACACACATTAATATATTAGTGGTAAGTTGTTAAGTCTTCCTAAATAACTTTTTTAGAAAAATCTAAGACCGAATTTGTTGCCCAAATTTCTTTGATTGCTTTGTGCCAAAATTAAAATCCTTCTGGCAAGTTCTACCTAATTATGATTTGGAAACAGGATCACACGTTTTACTATTAGCTCCCAAATCCATGCTGTAGTCATCGCTACCGCTTGAGAAAGTAAAATAAAACTCATCTTCCGAAGGAATGCAATCAAGCCTAATGGCACAATATTAGCAAAACGGATCTAAGATCTTACCGAAAGAAAGGTAATAACCCGTCCTGCACCAACACCACGCCCATATAACTTTGCTGCAACCATTTAAAATTCCATGGGAGCATAATTCGTGTAACAAGCCTAAGCTTGGGTTTCGTAATAATCTGTGAAAAGATTCATTTTTCCCAAAGATAAATGAAATTAAATCTCTTAGAACTTTGAACGCAAGGCGAAGTTAATTAAAACTCTGGCAACAAATAACTACTTTTAGAACAATCACTATTTTCTCTTCTATAGATGACATATGGGTTGGTTTAGTTGACGTTTATACTTTGATTTTGGCGTATTTTTCTAGACCATATTTTTATGATTCTTATAATTTTGTAGAAACATAGAATTTTTATAATGGTGATTTTTTCTTCAATTTAATTATCTATAATTACTTTTGAGTATGTAGATATTAAGAGGTGCAATCCAGAAGGCTATATTTAAAAAATTTACTTGTATTTTCCCACAAGTCTAACTACCACCACACCAGAGTGGCCGTTTCAGGAGATCTAAAAATGTTTAAGTGGGTGCCTGACAGCTCCAAACTAAATGCTATCTCCTCATACATTAAAAGAAAAGCAGGTAGTCATAAGGCTCGCTGGGGGCTATATTTTTATTCTGCATTAGAATCAGTTATCATTCCCGTGCCAGTAGACCCTTTGCTTGCTGCGTGCGTTTATTCTGCTCCAAAAAGATGGTGGAAAATTGCAATCTGGACAGCAATTTATTCTGTTTTAGGAGGATTAATAGGCTTAGGATTGGGCTGGTTTATGGGTGACATTGTCAGCTTTTTGCTGCTAAATGAAAGACTTCCATTTTTATCAGCCAAAAAATTTGAGGCTGTCTCTACCGGGTTTTTAGAACATGGCATACTTATTGTGTTATTAGGCGCCTTCACACCGCTTCCCTTTAAGCTTGTATCTATCACAGCAGGGTTGTTTCATTTTGGGGTCTTACCCTTTATTGCCGCAGCATTAATAGGGAGAAGTATTCGGTTTTTATTAGTGGCTGGGTTAATAAAATATCATCAAAATTTAAAAATTTTGATTTTGATTAGTTCTATTATTGGAATCGTAATCACAGTAAGTTATATTAAAATCAGTCATTAAATATAGCACAAACATAATCGTAAGTTTTTATTAGGTAACATTAATTGCATTTTTCCTACAAACAAGCGTTGTTATTCCCTGCTTTAGCCTCATTTAGCCTTTTAGCAGGAGCGTTCTGGTTTGAGATTATCGAAGGACTCCCTCCCTGTAATTTATGCATTTTGCAACGCTGGCCACACGTCGTCGTTATCGCAATTGCGTTTATTGGCCTGGTCGCTATAAAACAAAATTGGATGCTATTATTAATGGCGCTATCTGCGGTAAGTACAAGTTTGATTGGGTTATATCATGTAGGGGTGGAACAAGGGTGGTTGTCTGGCCCTTCAGGTTGCAGTAACCAGTTGAACTCTGATTCGGAAATTTCTCGTGTTACAACCTCGTTATTAGAGATGCCAGTAGTGAAATGTGATGAAATTACTTGGTCGCTATTGGGAGTATCAATGGCTGGTTGGAATAGTATTTTAAGCTTTTCTATTGCCACTTTTGCATTCCTCTGTTGGAAGAAGTTATTACAAACACAGGGATAATATCATGGAAGATAAACAGCAGTTAGCAGAATTTCTAAGGGCAGACTATGCAGCACAAACAATCCATAAAGGCCAGCTAGCAGTGCTAAAAAATCTACCTGGGGCTGAAAAAATCCAGCACATTATGGAACAAGAGGAAGTGCATATTGAGACCCCCGACTCACTCTTAAATTAATATTAGGTTCGCCCCTCTTTGTTAAACCCTATATGGAGTTTTGCTGGCTTTAGCCTTGGTGTGGTAAGCGCTGCACTCGGGCCTAAAGCATCAATGGCGAGCACGATTGCCGTAAAGGAAGTAATCGTTGGTCATTATCAAAAGCAGGTCGATGTGCTTGGGCATACTGAAACCGATCCTGAGCTTTTAAATACATTAGCACATTTTTGCGATGAGGAGCTTGAGTATAAGGATATTACAGTTGCTAGCAGAGGTGAAAAAGTGCCTGCATATCAGATTCTAAAATTTTTGATACAGAAGGGATACAAGGCCGCTATTAAGATTGCTGAGAAAATCTAGTGCTTTAAAAAAAGCAAAATTTTCGGTAATAGTTAAGCATAGATTAATGGTTTAAGCTGTCCAATTCTAATTCCACATCCCAGTAAAGATAATCTGTCCATGTATGATGCAGATGGTTTGGGGGGAATTTTCTACCATTTTCCTGTAGTTGATAGGTGTTTGGTCTAATGGGGCGTTTGATAGGTTTGACACCTGCCTTGCTAGGCATTTTGTTAGCTTTCTTTAAATTACATCTAGTGCAGGCTGCTACCACATTTTCCCAATTTGTTTTGCCGCCTTTAGAGCGCGGAATTACATGGTCGAATGTCAATTCATTTGCTATGAACGGTTTGCTACAATACTGGCAACAAAACCCGTCTCGTAAAAAGACATTGAAGCGTGTGAATGCTGGATTACGAAACTGATGGACATACTCCTTTAATGCGATTACTGATGGGAGCTCAATCTGAAAACTTGGAGAGGATACTACGCGTTCATATTTCTGGACAATATCTACTCGTTCGAGGAAAACAGCCTTCACAACATCCTGCCACCCCCATAAAGAAAGAGGATAGTAGCTCAACGGTCGATAATCCGCATTTAACACTAATGCTGGAGGAAATTCACCAGCAGTGGAAAACACCTTTGGCGTAATAGCATTCATTTTAAATTTTCTCTTTTTGCATTGTTATAAATCACATATTTAGTAGCAATATAATTGAATCATAACAATATACAGGTGTCTAGCCAAAATTAATGGTGATCTTTTGACTAATTTCTAATAAATCACCTATTTGGTTGTTTTTTAGCTAAGGTGGCTTTCGATGAAGTATCTTGCAGCATCAAGACCATTCTCACTAATAGAATGCCCAATGCCCTTTTCTAAAACCACTTCAACATCATATCTTTTCGCCTCAAGATGAGTCTGGGCGTCTATTAAAGCCGAAGCTGGAACCACGTCGTCCAAGTCACCATGTATAAGTAAAATTGGTGGGCTCGATAAGTTGGCTTCTATCAATATTTGCTCTGTCAAAAGCGCACCTGAAAAGCTTATTAATCCACCTAATTCATAAGATGGACCAGCCGCCAGCGTCATCATTCCCCCTTGCGAGAAACCACCTAATATAATTTGGGATGTAGGTAGCGAAAATTCATCAAATATACTGTTAAGCAGCTCATCCAAATCATCCATGGCCATTATCGCTCCCTTCTCACCTTGCTGAATGTCAAACCACTCTCGCCCATGGGGTGAAGCTGCACAGGGATAGGGTGCGTTTGGTGCATAAAATGCGCATCCTTCTTTAACTTGTCCAAGAATAGGCGCAAGACCGAACATATCTGCGGCATCTGCTCCCCAGCCATGAAGCAGAATTACAAGTGATTTTACCTCATCTGCCTTGATAGGTGGCTGATAAATACCCTCAAATTTACCAATTTTTTTTATTTCTGCCATGGATTAATCCCTTTTAATGGTCACCGATATGACCGTCTCGAGAATTTTTTAAAAATGCTCTTTTGGATTATTGTTGCATCTTTATTGCATCCTGCAAATAATATAATCATGGCTGTTAAACTTAATATGACGCAGAGCGCATTGTCGTTGATTCAGGACATTAAACCTCCAATCACACCAGAATTATATACTAGTATTTTAGAGAAAAAGGGATGGCGAACAAGATTTGCACCAAGTCCAACTGGTTTTCTTCATTTAGGGCATGCCTATGCTGCCTATATCGTGTGGCAAATTGCTGGTGAAAACCCCGATAAATTTTTGTTACGTATTGATGATTTAGATTACACTCGTTGTTCAGACAAATATATTAATCGACTGAAAAGCGACTTGATGTGGCTAGATATTACTTGGAGCGCTCGAGAAATATATCAATCCCAGCGTATGAGAAGATATTCAGAAGCTCTTAGGACTTTGCTGGAAGCAGACCTTATCTATCCTTGTTATTTATCTCGAATGGAAATATCTGACTTTTTGTCGCCGCCAAGTAAAGACCAAACACAGCAGCCTCACACACGAGGATCCCTCTCCAGAAAAGAAATCCTTAAACGACAAGAACAAGGTATAAAACCAGCTCTAAGACTGGATATGTCTAAAGCTATTCAACAAGTTGACGAAGTGAGCTGGACATGTCTTGATGGTTTTGTTACGTGTGCAGAGCCCGCCAAATTTGGTGATATTATCCTTGGCAGGCGAGATATAACAGCCTGTTATCACTTAAGTGTGGTTCTAGATGATGCTGACGGCAATATTGAAGTAGTTACAAGAGGGGAGGATTTGCGCCGGAGCACAGATATACATAGCCTTTTACAAAAACTGCTAGGACTTCCATCGCCTCTTTATTTTCACCATCCTGTTATTTTAGGAGAAGATGGAAAAAAACTCTCTAAGAGACACAGATCACATTCGCTAAGTAATATACGAGA
>CABXZZ010000007.1 GCA_902516825.1 uncultured SAR116 cluster alpha proteobacterium | reverse complement strand
GATAGAGGCATCTACATTGAAGCACCACACGAAACAGAACCACTTAGCATTGCAAAATTATTAGCGCGTGTTGCGGAACGGGAAAACCCTGGCTTGATTATTTGCGGAAAGCAAGCAATTGACGATGATAGCAACCAGACAGGACAGATGATGTCTGCCTTTCTTGGCTGGTCTCAAGCTACATTCGCATCAGCTATTTCATTAACAGCAGATGACGCAATTGTAACCCGGGAAATCGATGGCGGGCTTGAGACTATAAAAGTAAAAATGCCCGCAGTGATTACCGTGGATTTGCGCTTGAACGAGCCTCGATATGCATCTCTTCCAAATATTATGAAAGCAAAGAGAAAGCCAATAGATACCTTGACTTCAGAATTCCTCGGTGTTGATATTACTGCTCGGTTATCCGTATTAAAAGTTGAAGAGCCAGAGGTGCGTGAGGCTGGTATAAAAGTTAGCTCGGTTGGAGAGCTCGTTGAAAAATTACAAATAGAAGCAAAGGTGATATAATGACAATCTTAGTTATCGTAGAACACGACAAAGACACCATATTACCAGCTACATTAAACACCATTACTGCTGCTAATATGTTAGAAGAACCTATTGAAGCGCTGGTTGCCGGAGATGCTATAAAACAAGTTGCTGATGCTGCCTCGCGAATTGCATCCATTTCGAAAGTACTAATAGCGGATAGTGGTGAATATGCGCATAATTTAGCTGAAAATCTAGCGCCGCTTATTAAGCAAATTGCCCCAAACTACAGCCATATTTTTGCGCCCGCGACGACTTTTGGCAAAAATATTATGCCTCGTGCGGCAGCGTTGCTAGATGTGATGCAAATTTCCGATATTATAGAAGTGATTTCACAAGATACCTTTAAACGCCCTATTTATGCTGGAAACGCACTCGCAACCGTACAATCATCTGACCCAATTAAGTTAATCACTGTTCGCTCAACTGCCTTTGATGCAGCAAAAGCTGCTGGCGGCACTGCTACAATCGACAGCCTCAGCGGCACTGGAAATTCGCAATTATCTGAATTCGAATCATCTGAGCTTTCTGGCTCTGAGAGACCTGAGCTCACATCTGCGGGAATTGTTATCTCCGGTGGCAGGGGCATGCAAGATAGCGCGAATTTTGCAATGCTTGAGAATGTAGCCGATAAGTTAGGTGCTGCGGTCGGAGCTTCGCGAGCTGCGGTTGATGCTGGATTTGCGCCAAATGATTATCAAGTAGGTCAAACAGGAAAAGTTGTAGCACCGGAGCTATATATGGCCATTGGAATATCAGGTGCTATTCAACATCTTGCCGGTATGAAAGACAGTAAGGTGATTGTTGCTATCAACAAGGATGAAGAAGCACCTATTTTTCAAGTTGCTGATTATGGGCTTGTCGCTGATCTTTTTGACGCCGTCCCTGAATTAGACAGCAAGTTATCATAGATTAAAAAACCCTACTAAAAATCAAATAGCTTGCTCAAGTCAGCATTTTTTCAGCATAGGTCTATCTGAGGATAAAATGATGTCAGCTTATAATATCAATCTGTGCTCTTATGTTGTTAATCATTCTTGTGGATGACCACTCTGCTATACCGGTGTGAGACAAACTGCCGGTCTGGTCCGCGTTGATAAGAAATGTTACTGGAAGTGCGGAAACGTTCATCGCTTTTGCCCAAATTGCTTTTGAGTCAAATCCTCTAGAGGGTATATATATCTGTTTGCTTTCCAGAAACGCATTTACATCCTGTCTTGGAGCTCTATCTGTCGATACTAGCAATACATTTATGTTAAATTCCTTTAAAAGAGTGGCTGCCTTATCAAGGTGGGGCAACTCAAAGACACAGGGCGCACACCAAGTGGCCCAAAAATTGATTAATAGGGGACTTCCAAGGAATTGTTTCAGATATAATTCTGTGCCATCCTTGTTAAGTATCTCCATCTCTGGAAAGACTGTGGTTGCTTTCTGCCAGTTATTTTCTGAATATGCTGATACATGAACAAACGGAGATACAAGAAACAGTGCAGAAAATACTGTCTGGTGTAAAAACCTTCTTCTGATTGTGTTAGTTTTAGGCTGATTCTTTTTCATTTCTATTCTATAACACGTTCAAAAAGAAAGATACTAGTGCATGTCAGAAAAAAACAAGCAAAAATCATCTATTTGGGGCGGCAGATTTAGTGTCGGTCCATCTGATTTAATGCAGCAATTTAATGCCTCTATTACCTTTGATAAAGCGCTTTATTCTGAGGATATAAAAGGGTCAAAAGCACACGCACAAATGCTTGAAAAACAACAAATAATTAGCCCTGCTGATTTAAAAGCCATTCAACAAGGTCTTGATAAGATTCACACAGAAATAGCAAGTGGCGCATTTTCATTTAGCGTTGAGCTAGAAGATATCCACATGAACATCGAAACAAGGCTTGATGAATTAATAGGGGAGCCAGCAAAACGTCTACATACAGCCCGATCTAGAAATGATCAGGTCGCAACCGATATTAGACTCTATTTGAGAAATCAGATTGATGAGCTCGATGCTGGATTGCAACAATTGCAGAAAAATTTGCTAAAAAAAGCAGAAGAAAATACAAAGACGCTTATGCCAGGATATACTCATCTTCAAACTGCACAGCCTATAAGCTTTGGTTTCCATCTAGCTGCCTATATTGAAATGATTGGACGAGATAGGCAAAGATTGCAAGATTGCAGAAAGCGCGTTAATGAGTCTCCACTTGGCGCTGCAGCGCTCGCTGGAACTTCTTTTCCAATAGACCGACATCTAACCGCCAAGCTCCTTGATTTTGATAGGCCCATGCCAAATGCACTTGATGCCGTTTCGGCTCGTGATTTTGCCTTGGAATTTACAAGTGCAGCCACAATTTGTGCTATACACTTATCAAGACTTGCCGAAGAAATAGTGATTTGGTCAACAGATAGATTTAATTTTATTAGTCTATCAGATGAATTCACCACTGGCTCGTCAATAATGCCACAAAAGAAAAACCCAGATGCAGCTGAACTGATACGGGCAAAACCAGGCAGAATAATGGGTCATTTTATCTCATTAGCAACTATACTTAAAGGATTACCTCTTGCTTACGGCAAGGATATGCAAGAAGATAAAGAGCCATTATTTGACACACAAAAAACGCTTTCAATAAGTATTGCAACAATGTCTGGTATGATTGTTGATATGGGTGTTAATAAAGTTGCTATGCGCGATGCTCTTCAAAAAGGGCACCCAACAGCGACAGACCTTGCGGACTTTCTTGTGCGTAATTTGGGTAAGGCATTTCGCGATGCGCATCATATAAGTGGCACTTTGGTGGCCTTGGCTGATGAGCACGGATGCGCGTTAGAAAATTTAAGCCTTACTGAAATACAAAAGATAGAGCCACTATTAGATGAAAATGTATATTCTGTGCTTAAAATCGATAGTGCTTGTGATGCTCGCTCTAGCTTTGGAGGAACAGCTGTAAGTGAAGTTGAATTAAGATTGGCAGAAGCAGCGATTAGATTTAATCTAAATGACGCGCATAAATAGGGTAATGTTATGAGATGTGTTTTATTCTTGTGTTTGATATGCAGCCTTGTGATAGTACAAACTTCCTGTGGAAAGAGAGGTACGCCTCAACGCCCATCAGAAATCTCAGAAAATCAATTTATAGATTAATATTATTACACGCTAAAGGCTGGCATCATGGCACTATCACATACAAATACCCCTGAGATAATTCCTGACCATGGCATGCTTGATAGTGGGACGTTAATCAACCTTGCAGATCAGTATAAAACCCCATTATATGTATATGACGGGGATCAGATTTTAGAAAATTTCAAAGCATTTCAAAAAGCAGTGTCAAATCTTGAAAGCAAGGTTCATTTTGCTGTGAAGGCTAATTCTTCTGTAGCTATTTTATCTTTGTTAAGCACGGCGGGTGCGGGAGCAGATATTGTTTCAGGTGGGGAGCTTCAACGCGCCTTAAATGCTAATATTAATCCAGATAAAATCATATTCTCAGGTGTTGGAAAAACAGATAACGAATTGTTGTTAGCCATGCATCATGGGGTAGGACAAATCAATATTGAGTCAGGTGCAGAGTTGGATAGAATTGCGGCGCTTGCGGCCTCCAATAACTTTGAATGCTCTATCGCGCTCCGAATCAATGTTGATGTTGACCCAGGTAGCCATGAGAAAATATCAACTGGACAGAACAGCACAAAATTTGGAATTGCCCTGACTAATGGTCAGGCAGAGTCTTATTATGAACGAATATCCTCCTACCCTAACCTAACTCCTTCTGGCCTTGCGGTTCATATCGGCTCCCAGCTGACGAACCTTGCCCCTTTTGAAACTGCTTATAATGAGTTGGTTGGATTTGCCGAACATCTTCGTGGCAAAGGATTTGCCGTGCCATATCTTGATTTGGGTGGTGGTTTCGGAATTGATTATGAGGGTATTACGCATCCTGATTTCACCAAGTATGGCAAGATGGTTGAGCGTATATTTAAAAACAAAGGATTTAAATTAGGTTTTGAGCCAGGCCGTTCCATAGTCGGAAATTGTGGAAATCTTGTCACCAAAGTAATCTATGTAAAACAGGGTATTGATAAAAGATTTGTTATCATTGATGCTGCTATGAATGACTTAATCAGGCCGACTTTGTATGACGCGTTCCACAGAATTGATAGCCTTACGGAACGGGGGGGAGATACAGGCAACGCTGATATTGTTGGCCCGATTTGCGAGACAGGCGATTATCTTGCCAGAAACAGACATATGCCATTCGTTGAGGCAGGTGATTATTTGGCGGTTCGAAGTGTTGGAGCATATGGGGCTGTGATGATGTCAAACTACAACACAAGACCAGAAGCATCTGAAGTTCTGTGCTATGAAGGCATGGTGCACCTTATTCGTCCTCGCAGAACTATTGAAGATCTTATAAAAATGGAAATTAATCCATTTTTGTAATTCGGCTCTATCTAGCTGACCTATTAGAAATAAAATCAACATGTATTTCTGCTTTTTCGTCTGCGTCTATCGTTATTTGTGCAAAAAACGGAACAGAATTAGCGCCATCAATTATGTTGCTATCTGGCCATACTTCATGTGTTGATAAAAGCAGGCCTGTTGGATCTATAATGGATATTCTTATTGGTGGCGTGTGAATTCGCATTGAGCCGTTATTAACAATACTACCTCTAACTCTTAATATATCATCCTTCCAATCTGTCTGAAGGTTCTGAATTAAAAGATTTTCTGACGAGTAACTTATGTTATACCCCGCCATCTCAAAAACTGGTATCATAATTGGATAATAGGCTGTTATTGTTGAGCGGTAAATAATTGATGCATACATTGCTGCTAATAGCAGCCCTGTGATACCAAATATCCATAATAACCAAGTAAAGACATTCGCTTTTTTCTTTTTCTGGTTTAGTGGGTTATCTTGTCTTAGCTTCCTATCCTCTAATTTCGGTGAAGTTTCTCCTTGTGTTACTTCCTCATTTCTATTTGTGCCTATATTTAACTTTGGAAGACTGCGTTCTTCCTCATTATCAGCGAAGACTGTCCAGACATGCGCGCATACAGAGCATCTAACCTGCTGGCCATTAGGATCAATTTTTGTCTTTTCGATCTGAAAAACAGTTTCACAATTATTACAGGTTATAAGCATCAGAGTCTGAATTCCCAGAATAAAATTAACACACCAATAAAACAGATAAGGCTGATTTAACTTGATTGTTTACGTAATAAACAGTGAAATTAAAGAACGCAAACTATTCTTATTGAACTGTTATAACTTACAAGCACACTTGTCATGTCCTTTATTCCAAATTCTATTCAGACAGCTTTACTCGGTTTATTAATGATGTTGGGACTTGCGCTTGCCAGTTTTCAACAATTTGTTCTAACGCTTCCTAATGCTGATACAAAACTTTCTCAGCCAATAGATGGCTTGGTTGTCGCAACGGGTGGACAATTGCGTATTCAAACAGGCGTAGAACTACTAGCAGGTGGCAAGGCTGATAGAATGCTTATCTCAGGTGTTGGCAAGGGCATAACAAAAGAACTATTAAAAGAAAATCTAGCTCTATCTAAACGCCAAGCCAGTTTTTATGATTGCTGTGTTGAAATTGAATTTACTGCAACAAATACTAATGGGAATGCAGAAGCAACCTTTGAATGGATGCGAAAACACGGGCTGGAAGATATATTACTAGTAAGCGCTAATTATCATCTTCCAAGAGCAGAATTAATTTTTAAACAATACCTACCTGAAAATTCCGTTTATTTTCAGGCTGTTAATCCACCTGATTTAAAATTGTCAGCTTGGTATACAAATTGGCAGACAACTAGGCTTTTACTCAAAGAGTATCTAAAATATTTATATGTTAAATCAAGCCTTGGATAATTTTAGAGCTCAATATCAGTCTGTTGCTTGACCAATATCAACAATAGAACGTCTTATCTCGCCCGTTCTTTCAAACAGATTAAAAAGCTTATTGCCTTGTCTTTTTTTAATTGCGTTTTGAACATAAGCAAGATCGTCAATAAAACGCTGTAACATTTCAAGTACAGCTTCATCATTATTCAAAAATACATCTCTCCACATCGTAGGGTCGGAAGCCGCAATACGAGTAAAGTCCCTGAATCCTGAAGCTGAAAAACGAATCACATCATTTTTCAAGTCATGTTCAAAATCAGATGCTGTTCCAACAATTGTAAATGCGATTAAATGCGGTAAATGAGAAGTGATTGCCAGTATTTTATCATGATAATCGGCATCCATTATCTCCACCATTGCACCTAGCTTTTCACAAAAATTGGTCATCACAGAAGTGGCCGTATTTGTTTTATTTTCGCTAATTAACAACCAATAGTGATTCTTGAAAAGAGAGGAAAAGCCAGCAGATGGACCAGAAAATTCAGTTCCTGCAAGTGGGTGCCCGGGAACAAAGAAGATGTTTCCCGTTACAAGTGGATTAATATCGTCGATAACCGACCGTTTTGTTGACCCGGTATCAGTTAATATGGCACCAAATTTCAAATGCGAGATTATCTGCTGCACAACCCCTGCCATTACGCCCACGGGCACCGCCAGAAAAACAATATCAGCGTCCAAAACAGCTATTTTGATATCATCAACTAATGCAACGGGAAGTCCTATCTGTTTTGCTTCAGATCGTACTTCAGCTGAGTTGTCAAATGCTACAATATTACCAGCTGCGCCAGCGCGTTTTGCAGCAAGAGCAATAGAACTACCAATTAACCCTAGGCCTATAATCGCAATATTTGGAAGTTTCTCATTCATCTAGCTAATTATCCCCGTTGAAGAATTAAGTGTCTTAAGCAAGATGTAAACTCTTCCATCTCGTATGATGTGCCTATAGACATTCGAAGCATATCTGGAAGGCCATATGGGGTCATATTTCGAAGCTGAATATCATGTTCTAAAAGGCGCAATTCAATATGGCTAGCAGATAGCCCATTCTTATCTCTGAAATCGAGTAGCATGAAATTTGCCTGACCTTTAAGGGTTTTTACACCCATGTCATTGAAACGATTAACTATCTCTGTCATCCAAAATTGGTTATGAGCCACTGATTCTTCTTGAAAGGCTATATCCTCCATCGAAACCTTACCTGCGAGTGCTGCCAATTGATTAACCGAAAATGGCGCACGTATAGACTGCAAAACAGCAAATATTTCAGATGGAAAGTATCCCCAACCTAATCGCAAGGCAGCAATCCCAAAAAGTTTTGAGAATGTACGCAACATTACAATGTTAGTATTAGACTCCACAAGCTTAGCTGCATTAGATAGTCCTGAAGTCACATATTCGCTATAAGCCCAGTCAAGCACAAGAACCACAGATTTAGGCAATAATTCAATTAATCTATATACTTCCTGTTCAGATATCATCGAACCTGTAGGATTATTTGGGTTTGCCAAAAACACAAGTTTTGTTTTCGGGGTAAGCTTTGCAATAATCGAATCAACGCTAACGGTATAATCATCATCAGGCGCTACAATAGGAACCCCACCAGCTATTTTAATTGCCTGCGGGAATACAAGAAAACCATATTGTGTGTAAATTGCTTCATCACCCGGATTCAAAAAAGCTGTACAAAGCAAATAAATCAACTCGTCAGAACCATTGCCTGTTAGAATCTGGGTAGGATTTAATTTAAACCTAGATGCGATAGCATATATTAATCCTTCGTCTTGTTGCGCTGGATAACGATGTAAAGCAACATCATTATTTCGAATTGCTTCCTTAATACGAGGAGAGCATCCGATTCCATTTTCATTAGCAGAAAGTCTTATGATTGATTTTGATACATTCTTGCCAAATGCTGGTCTATAACTCACCAGAGACTGCATAACATCTGATGGCGTTGGCTTTATGGTCATTTCGGGATGTCTCCAGCTTTAATACATTCTATAACACTTAAGAAATTATTATTTCAGCGAGCCTGAAAGATTAACCCAAGCGCCGATATGGATATGCTCGCTACCATCTAAATCTAATCTGAAACCAGGCTTTTCTATTATACTCGACTCCACAAAACGGCTATCCCTGAACAGCGAAATATCGAAACCAGTTTCTTCTGGCATATTTTTACCTATGATAGCAACATTATCCGTCTTGTGATTAACATAAATACCTGTTTTTTCTCCAAGAGAGCTTGCGATCTCTGCTAACTGACTATACGGGAAAAAAGCAACATCTGCTTTGTTTTCAGATAGCTGTTGTATTATGTGCTCACCCGTGGAACAAAATGTGAAATCTAGAAAACCAGCACTAAATTCTGATGTAAAATCTTCTAGACCATAAAAGCTGACGATTTTAAAATTAGGTCTTTGACTATGAACACTTGACGCAAGTAACACGCGCCATAGCCTTTCCACAACCTTGTGTTCAGCCGTGCCGTCTAGTTGCGAGAGCAACTGATGCATTAACAATACCTCTCGAGCAGGACGGTAAACAGGACTTCCACTTGGCTTTGCTGTTGCTATTTCACGAGACACATTCATCCGCCGCGTTACTAATTCTAGCAAAGCGTGATCTATCTCATCTATTTTTTGTCTTAGCTCGACAAGCACATTTGACATGCATCGTCCCCCATTATATCCAACTTAGTTAAATATCTGCTTTCTAAATACGGATTCACATTATTCAGACGAAGAATAAGCAGACTGGCTTTTCACAGACGCAAACAATCGAGCCTTTGTTGTAGCTCTGTTTTTCTTCGGTTCTGCATAAACCATTTTGGTTGCTTCTACAATTAGCACACCACCCAGAAGCTGCAATAAATGCTCTCCGACAATTTCAATCTGATTGGATACAGCCTCTGGTAATTTATCTGCAAATGGCGGCAGAAACAAACTCCTTACGCATTTTTCAGGATTTAATCCGGTATTTTTTAACAACCTAAATATCTGACCCTTACTAAAAGGCGTACCATGTCCGAATGGCGTCGTTTCTGCTCTTGACCATAAACCTCGCCTATGAGGTACCATAAGTATAAGTTTTCCAGCGCTTTTCAAAACCCGTCCTGCTTCCATCAAAAATCTATGATGGTTGGGAATAAATTCCAGAGCATGGCTTATAAGAATACAATCCATCGAATCACTCTCCAGAGGCCAGCTTTTTGAATCAATTATTGCAGTATAGATCTCTTGCTCATATGCCCATGCCATACCACCTATTTCCACTGGCATAAGCACTGGACAAATCATACTTTCTGGAAAAAAATAAAAAGGGAAACCAACTGCAAGATTTGATGCAGTTTTAGATGGAATCCAGATACTACTCAGGTCTTGACGCAATAATTTTGCAACCATTTGTCCGCGCACGCCATTATAAAATGCATCTATTTTTCCGACGTCATATAGCATCACCTAGCCCTTTTCTATGATTTCAACCCGAATCAGTTACTTTAGAATAAATCTTAAAGACTTTTTAACAGGTTTATTAGGATTTGGTGCATGAATTTTTACGATGCACTGTGGACCAAAAAAAACTAGCAATTAGACAATATATAAGCTGCCTCACGGATGTCAGAATAAACATCCGGTTTGCAAGTTCGCACCGACACACCAACAACAGTGGGCATTTGAAGCACTAAATCAAATATCTGACGCGCTAAAGTTTCCTGCAAATCAAAATGTGTACTTTTGCTCAGGTCAAGAACAGCACTTCTAACCGTATCATAATCAAGTGCCTCTGATATATTATCAGCAGTTGGCTCCTTTTCGGGATCTAAATGAACATCAAGATCAATCAGGATGCGTTGCGGCGCATCGCGTTCAAACTGATGAATCCCAATCGAACAAATCACTTCAATACCGTAAAGCTGAAAATGTCGTTTTAAATTAGTTTCGGGCATTTCAATTGTCCTTCATAAAGGCAACGTCCCTCGGTAATGGTTGCAAATGCGCGCCTCCATCCAAAATGATTGTCTCTCCTGTCATAGAGCTTGTTGAAAGTATTAAACTTGCTGCAGCGACTATGTCTTTAGTGTCTGCGCCTTTTCTTAATAAATTTCGCTGATGAGATTTCTTAAACTCTTTTTGCGTTTGACCTCCAGAGGGAAGTGTAATACCAGGCGCGATCGCATTTACCCTTAGCTTTGGCGCATAGGCCTGTGCTGCTAATATACCAAAATTTTGGAGCGCTGCTTTTGATAAAGTATAAGTAAAATAGTCTGGATTTAGACCAAATAATTTAGAATCAAGCATATTGATTACGCACCCTTGATTTTTGTGCCTAATATTTTTAGCAAATTCAGCTGTTAAAATAGCCGGTGCAACAACGTTTACAGCCATATGAGATTGTAAGGTTGGTGCAGAAAATTCTGTTATTTCGTCATACACAAACAAAGAGGCGTTATTTATTAATGCATCTAGACCTTCGCCCTGTGATGCTTTTTCAATTAATTTAATGCAGGCATCTGGATTAGATAAATCTGCTTGCAAAACGTCTGCTTTATTGCCATTTCGTAAAATTTTTTCGCATAACTCTTCAGCAGATTGACGATTACGATTGCAATGTATAATAACATGCCAGCCATCATATGCAAGCTGTGTTGCCATGGCTGCTCCGATACGTTTAGACGCTCCCGTAATTAACAGTTTCCCCAAAGCCATTCCCATTTACTACCCTAAAAAAATCTAATAAAACATACCATAAAATGACTGAAAACCAATTGCTACCCAATTTTGCCTTAAAGCCTTGGCGCTATGATATGAGGGTGGATGGATGTCTGCTGGCAAATTCTTGTGACATTCAATCCACGCATTAATCCATAATCAGTAACAAGAACAGACATTAACCCTGCTGCTGTCGCCCCTAATATATCGGTGTGCAACGAATCACCGACCATTGCTATATGTGACTTTCTCAGTGGCTTATCTGTTTTAAGTTGAAGTATGTCAATAGCCATCTGGAATGATGCAATGTGAGGCTTTCCGTACCATTCTAATGGGAAATTCACTTTTTTCATTGCGCGAGTCACCCAATATCCAGGTTCCGCTGAAAACCCATTTTTCTGAGGTGCCGAAACATCCGGGTTTGCAACAAATACTGGCCGTGGATTTTCCATTAGTGCCTCCTCAAGCTCAGCTTGTTCTGCCTCTGTCCAACCAACACTCCCCATAAATGCAAATGCTTCAGCCTCTCTAAAGGCCTCTTTATAGCTTCGTACATCCTTGTACATATCGACATTATTTTTAAGAGGCGTTGTAGAAGAATTTAAGCGCATTATTTTCTCATGAGGCTTTGCAGTCAAATGTGCCTCAAGTACATCTCTACTTGAGATTATATCACTAGTATTAATATCTAATCCCCACCTTCTATATTTTTCAGCAGATATATTGGATGGGAAGCTAGCTCCATTCGTTAAAATAACAAAAGGAAGGTTACGCACTCGAATTTCTTCAAGGAAACAAGATATGTCAGGGGTTAGCTGGTCGCCTATGTTAATTATTCCATATCCATCTAGAATAACACCATCCAACATATCCAGTATTTCGCACACCGACCCAACTATTTCTGAGTTTATCAGTTTAGATGCTGGCAAAATGGGCCTTAATAGCTCATAGATCTCGAATATTTTTGCTATGTCCAATTTATCTGGAAGCGGTATTTCCAGCTTTTTCAAATGTAGCTTATTGTCATAATTAGAATAAGTTCTATCTGAGGCATCAGTCATTATAATTGCCAACTTTCATTATATTGAGCAAGGTCCTGCTTGCTATCTTAGGCTGTCACAGTTTAGTGTTCAATCACCTCTAATAATAGACTGCTATAACGGGGAATTCAAATAACCATGTTAAAACACGTATATGATTTCGTAGTTATAGGCTCTGGAATATCAGGAATTTCTGCTGCCAACACACTCATAAAAAATGACAAACAAGTACTTATTCTAGACAAAGCCAGAAATTCTGGAGGTAGGCTTTCTACAAGAATTCATCTTACATTTTCATTTGACCACGGCGCTCAGTTCTTCACAACAAAAGATTTAGAATTTAGCCAAATCGTTCAAAAAGCTATACAGACACAAGAAATTGCTATTTTTGAGCATCCTGAGAAGGGTAAAGTATATGTTGGGAATCCTGTATTCAGGCCGTTCATCTCTAAACTAACTAGCCCTTTAGAAATCATGCAGAACGCATCAGTGACATATATTGAAAAACCACAGGACAGACCAGATGAGTGCTGGTCCATATCAATTGCAAATAATCAGCCAGTATTTGCGGAAAATATCATTCTAACAATGCCAGCTCCTCAAGCAAATGTGCTTCTACCCGATTATCTGACGGAACTTAAACAAGCAACCTTGCAAGCAAAGTATGATCCATGCATCGCAATATTGGCAGGAGTTGAAGTACCCCTATCATCTTCGATTTTTCTGGAAAATTCTAATCTCTTGGTTACACCTATAATTCTAAAAAAGGGCAATATAAGTTGGTCTATTGCTAAATGGTCGCTCTCTTACAAAAAAAATACTGCTTATCTGTCAATAATAATTCACGCGACCCCCGAATTCTCGTCAAAAAATATAGACGAAGACGTAAGCAATTTTGTTGATAACTTATGGGAAGAATGGAAATCACATATTGAAACAGATGCCAAACTCAAGGCATCCGCCCTGCCCAAACATATCTCTTACATAGAGGGACATAAATGGCGCTATGCAAGGGTAATTAAAACCCCTGATGAAGAATGCGCGCGCACAGATCAAAAATACTCAATTGCTCTAGGAGGTGATTGGCTAAAGGGACCGCGCATTGAATCAGCATGGGTTTCAGGACGGAATGCTGCCATCTCTTTGTTGTCAAAAGACAAACAATAAACTATCTCTAACAATAATTTCAAAAAGCAGTTTAAACCCTGAAATTGAGGTCAAAAATAGACACAACACTTGACATAAAAAGTCGAGGTTGTATAGTCTCGCAACCTGTTAGTGGTAGGCTATTTTAATTTAACGATTAAAGTAAATTAAATATAGTGGCAATGACGGAAAATATTGATTTTAATAATCAGAAATTCATTAACTTATTCATTGAGGATATCGCCATGTATGCTGTGGTGAAAACAGGCGGGAAGCAGTACCGCGTTGCAAAAGACGATACAATCATGGTAGAATCTATAAAGGCGGAGGCTGGAGCAACCGTATATCTAGATGATGTAATGATGTTGGATAATGACGGTAGTGTTACGATTGGCACACCCAGTGTTGAAGGTGCAATCGTTTCAGCTGAAGTCATAAAACAGGCTCGCGGGCCTAAGTTAATCATCTTCCGTCGTAAGCGCCGAAAGAATCATCGCAGAATTCAAGGGCACAGACAGGATTTAACGTTACTTAAAATCCTAGATATAAGTCCAGATGGTAATGTGAAGGCTGTTGCTAAAAAGCCAAAAAAAGCTAGCAGCGACAGTTTGAATGAAACAAAAAAAGTAGCCAAAAAACAATCCGCTAAGAAACCGGTTGCCAACAAAGCTGTTGCTAAAAAGCCAGCGGCTAAAAAAGCAACAAGCGCTAAAAAATAAGAGGAGTTTACAGATGGCACATAAAAAAGCAGGTGGTAGCTCGCGTAATGGACGTGATTCAGCTGGTCGACGTCTAGGCGTTAAAAAATTTGGTGGCGAGGGTGTATTAGCTGGTAACATTATTGTGCGCCAACGCGGCACTAAATTTCATCCTGGTGATAATGTAGGCATGGGTAAAGATCATACTTTATTCGCGCTTCTTCCAGGCGCTGTAAGTTTTCGTAAAAAAGCGGGTGGACGGACGTTTGTTAATGTGAACGATACTGCTGCCGCTGCAGAATAATTAATTAATTAGTTTTGGTTATCAAAGGGAGAACCTATGGTTTTCCCTTTTATTATTTTAAGCTAATTTTAAATAGGCGGTCCTCTATATATCGCCAACAGTTATGAAATTTATTAAAAATGAAGTTTCTCGATCAAGCAAAAATATTTATTCGATCTGGAAACGGCGGACCTGGCTCCATTAGCTTCAGACGTGAAGCGAATGTTCCTTATGGTGGCCCAGACGGCGGCGATGGGGGTCGCGGAGGCGATATCGTCGGAAAATGCGTAGATGGTCTAAATACCCTTATTGATTTTCGATACAAACAGCACTTCAAAGCTGAATCCGGGCGCCCCGGCGCAGGTAGAGATAAATCAGGGTTATCTGGAAAACCAATAATTCTCAGACTACCGGTTGGTACTCAGATCTTGTCAAATGATCAAACCACCATTCTTGCTGATCTTACAGGGGTAGGTCAGGAAATTATTCTGGCAAGGGGCGGCGAAGGTGGGCACGGAAACGCTTTTTTCAAATCATCTACAAACCAAGCTCCTCGCAAATCACAACCAGGTATTTCAGGATTAGAAATGTGGGTTTGGCTTCGATTAAAACTAATCGCAGATGCAGGATTGGTTGGGCTTCCCAATGCAGGCAAATCAACTTTTCTAAGTGTTGTCTCTGCCGCAAAACCAAAAATCGCAGATTACCCATTTACAACATTATACCCCAATCTTGGTGTTGTTTCTATCGATGGCAAAGAATTTGTAATGGCTGATATACCTGGACTTATTGAAGGTGCGCATGAAGGAGCTGGGATCGGCCATCGCTTTTTGGGGCATTTAGAGAGATGCCGTGTTTTACTTCATTTAATAGATGCAACCCATACCGACCCAATATCAAGCTGGCAAACAATCCGAACAGAGCTATCTGCTTATGATGATGGTCTTGCTCGGAAACCAGAAATTATAGCTCTATCAAAATGTGACTCAGCGCCAAACGATTATATAACTGAGTTGATAAAAGAGCTTCAAAAAATTGGAGCAAAAAATATACTGAGATTATCTTCTGTAACGGGAACCGGTCTCAACGAGGTGTTGCGTATGATAGATGATGTGATACAAAGTGAACGAATAAAAGAAGAAAATGCGAGCAAGGTTCAAGAAGAGCCTTGGCGCCCATAGAGTTTTTTTACCTCTCGTAATGGTAAATTCAAGGTTTGAACGCAAGTGAATAACTTAACAAACAAAGTGCAACAAGCATCATGTATTGTAATCAAAATCGGTTCTGCTCTCCTTGTTGATTCAGAAACTGGTAGGGTAAGATCAAAGTGGATAGAATCACTTGCCAAGGATATTGCGTTATTAAAATCCGACGGAAAGCAAATCGTACTCGTGTCGTCAGGTTCAATTGCTATTGGACGGGAAATTCTTAACCTTGCTTCTAATATGATTAAATTGGAAGAAAAACAGGCTGCGGCTGCTGTAGGACAAGGAAAGCTGGTACAATTATGGGCTCATTATCTTGCACAGCATAACATCACTGCTGCTCAAATTCTGCTTGCGCCAGACGATACTGAAACAAGACGACGCCACTTAAATGCAAGAGCTACTGTCAAAACACTATTAAATCTTGGTGTTGTTCCTGTTGTAAATGAAAATGATACAGTAACAACTTATGAAATCAGATTTGGCGATAATGATAGGCTGGCAGCACGTGTAGCAGGTATGATATCCGCTGATCTTCTGATTTTATTATCCGATATTGACGGATTATATAATACCGACCCGTCTCTTGACCCAAACGCAAAGCATGTCGAGGAAGTAAACGAAATAACTGAAAATATTCTTGCTATGGGAGGGAGCGCAA
The DNA here is from genome assembly GCA_902516825.1 of uncultured SAR116 cluster alpha proteobacterium. Taxonomy (GTDB): domain Bacteria; phylum Pseudomonadota; class Alphaproteobacteria; order Puniceispirillales; family Puniceispirillaceae; genus UBA5951. Next base: position 21,226 of record CABXZZ010000007.1, on the reverse strand, counting down.
ATGCCTCTTTCGCTTCTGGTGGAATGACTACTAAATTAGCCGCTGGGCAAATAGCAACAAACGCAGGTGCTGATATGGTCATTTGTGATGGGCGCTTTGAGCAGCCCCTTAAACGATTGCTTGACGGTGCCCGCGCGAGTCTCTTCCATTCATCAATAGAACCACATACCGCACGCGAGAAGTGGATTGCGGGTACGCTCGAATTAGTGGGAAGTGTAACCATTGATGCAGGAGCCTCAAAAGCGATTAGTGAAGGTAAATCACTATTACCCGTGGGAATTACATCTGTTTCTGGTAGCTTTGTAAGAGGTGACGTAATTTCGGTATGCGACAGCGCTAATCATGAAATAGCAAGAGGTCTCTCAAACTATTCCCATCTGGAGGCAAATCAGCTAAAAGGAAGAAAAAGTGCTTCATTTGCGTCCATTGTAGGGTTTCAAGGGCGTGCTGAATTAATACATGCAGATGATTTGGTAATGATGAACCTATCAAGAGAAGATAATGAGACTTCCAAATAATACAGAAAACAACTTATCTGTTGGGGATATAATTGAACTTCTAACCTCTGAGGCAAAACAGACTCAGTTAGTTTTGGGTCAGTCATCTCACTCAGTAAGGTGTTCAGCATTAAAAAAGATAGCTGAGAAAATCAGAACTTCACACAAACAGATTATGGATGCGAATCACCAGGATTTGCATAATGCAAACGACAAACAGCTTTCAGCTTCTTTCATAGATAGACTGACTCTCAACACTGATAGAATAGAGGCAATGGCCACTGGAGTAGAAGCAATTGCAGATATGCCAGATCCACTCGGAAAATCACTGGCAAAATGGGATGTTCCATCTGGTCTTGAAATCGAACGTGTTTCAACAGCGCTTGGCGTTATTGGCATTATTTATGAATCCCGCCCTAACGTAACCGTCGATGCAGGCGCACTATGTCTTAAATCTGGCAATGCTGCGATATTACGTGGCGGTTCTGATTCGTTTCATTCGAGCATGCTACTAACAGAACTTATTCAAGACTGTTTGGAGGACGAAGGCCTACCACGCTCTGTCGTGCAAATGATTCCAAACTCTGATAGGCAGGCTGTTAATGAATTATTGCAGGCAGCTGGCAAAGTGGATGTGATTGTACCAAGAGGCGGCAAATCATTGGTAAGTCTAGTTCAAGAGAGAGCACGTGTACCTGTTTTTGCTCACCTGGAGGGTATCTGCCATGTTTATGTGACAGAAAGCGCAGATGCTGACATGGCGCGAGAAGTCACTCTTAACGCTAAAATGCGCAGAACTGGAATTTGTGGTGCTTGTGAGACGCTGCTTATTGACAGGTCAGTCGCCCAGAGTTTATTACCTAACATTGCATCTGCTCTTTTGGAGGCTGGGTGTGAGCTTCGGGGTGATATGGAAGCAAGACACATAATACCTTCCATCCATCAGGCGAACGAGGAAGACTGGCACACAGAATATTTAGATGCAATTTTATCTATCAAAATAGTCGCTGGTTTTGAAGATGCAATCTCTCATATTTCCAAATATAGCTCTGGTCACACAGAAACTATTATCACACAGAATAGCCAGCTTATGAACCGATTTTTATCAGAGGTTGATAGTGCAATCGTAATGGCAAATGCATCTACTCAATTTGCAGATGGGGGTGAATTTGGCATGGGAGCAGAGATAGGAATTGCCACAGGCAAGCTTCATGCAAGAGGACCTGTGGGTTTAGAACAGCTTACTAGTTTTAAATATAATGTAAGAGGGCATGGTGAAATTCGGAAATAAACGCACTCACCTATCACGCCTTTCACGTCAAATAAGAAAACAACGTATTGGATTAATGGGAGGCTCTTTTAATCCAGCCCACAAAGCACATGAAGAAATTGCTGAAGTTGCACGCAAACAATCCAAGTTAAAAGAAGTTTGGTGGCTAGTGAGTCCACAGAATCCATTGAAAGTTGATGCTCATATGCTGCCGTTCCATGAGCGGTTAAATAGTGCTATACAACTCACTTGGAACAAGCCTTGGCTTAGAGTACTTGATTATGAATATCAGCTTCAAAAAGCTAAATGTTTCCCTGATAATCGGGCATCAACGGTTATAACCCTATCTTATTTACTCAAGCAATTTCCAGCGACCTCTTTTGTCTGGATAATGGGTGCTGATAATATGGTACAATTTATGCGCTGGAGAAATGCGCATAAGATCGCAAGGCTTGTCGATATATGCGTCATGAATAGACCTGAATTCACCTATAAGGCAATTGCAAGTAGAAGTGTTGCTGCTCTTGGAACACGAGATTCCACCTATAATTTAGGGAGCAGTCATAAACGCAAATGGGCATATTCATTTTCAACTAGAAACACACTTTCAGCGACAAAAATTAGGCAAAATATAGCCGACGAATAGACTATTTTTGTTAGAGTTGTCGAAGCAAAGAAAAAACGCTATATAGATTATTAGAAAGTTAAAATTAATAGAGGAGATGAACTATTACCAAAAAAAAAGAGCCACTTTCACCCGACCAGTTAAACCAGTTGGTTCTGCAATCATTAGATGATGATAAGGGTGAGGATATCTTATCTATTCCCCTTGGGACAAAGTCATCAATAGCCGATTATATTGTTATAGCATCTGGTACTTCTTCACGAAAAGTTCTTGCGATGGCTCAAAATCTGGAAATAAAATTAAAAAAAGCGGGCATTACAATATTGGGCCGCGAAGGTGCTTCCCAAGCTGATTGGGTGTTATTAGATGCTTGCGATGTTATTGTTCATTTATTTAAGCCTGAAGTTAGAGAATTTTATGGGCTCGAGCGTATGTGGTCTCCTTCTGCGAATCAGGAAACTATCCAAGTTTCATCGGATTAATTGATAAGCTTTTTCAAAACCTCGTTTAACAGAAACCTTAGATAAGATTTATGCGCTTAAGTATTATTGCAATTGGCAAACAAAAAAAAGATTCTACATTCGAGTTAACGCAAACCTATTTTAAACGATTGCCCTTTGCCGGAGATATTATTGAAATTGAGCGCTCGCAAGCAACAGGTCCAAAACGTGCAATAGAAGAAAGTGTTAAAATTAGAAACTTTCTTCTATTGAGAGCATTCAAAGGACATCGTTTGATTACATTGGATAAATCGGGCACAGATACAAGCTCTGAGCAATTAGCGGAATTAATCAATAAATGGCGTGGTGACGGAGTCCCTTATTGCTATTTTGCAATAGGTGGTGCTGATGGACATACCCAAACACTTCTTAATTCTGCTAATTTATGTCTCAGATTTGGCAGTGCTACCTGGCCTCATTTACTTTTTCGCGCCATGCTCGCAGAACAACTATACCGAGCTGAAATGATTTTAAAGGGTCATCCCTATCATAATGGCCACCAATAGAATTTAAAAAGTTGTTTCTAAGCTGCATTTTTATAACGATCGATTACTTGTTCCCAGCTAACACCTATATTATATGAATAATGATGAAAGAACATAAAGATAAACAGTTGGTTTTGTGTATTCTAGACGGGCTAGGCATTGGCGAGGAGATACAAACAAACGCCGTTTTCAGGGCCAATACTCCTAACCTTGATAGACTGATTGACTCAAATCCAACATGCTATCTTCAAGCCTCGGGACCTGCAGTTGGGCTGCCAGAGAACCAGCCCGGCAATTCTGAAGTCGGGCATTTAACAATTGGGGCTGGTAGGGTAATTGAGCAGGACTTACCTCGTATACATAAAGCTCTGCGTTCTAATTTTCTTGCCGAAAGCGCCGAGCTTTCCCAGTTTGTTAGCAAACTTGAAGAAACTGGTGGGGCAGCTCATATATTAGGCCTTTTATCTGACGGCGGAGTGCATTCGCATATTGACCATATCGCAAGTCTCGCACGTTACTTAAGACATCAGAATATACCTGTTTTTATTCATATAACCACAGATGGTCGAGACACAGCACCAAACACTAGTGCGGGCTATGTATCACTCCTGAAAGAAACATGTCCTAAGGATATTGTTTTTGCAACTATCATTGGGCGGTATTTTAGTATGGATAGGGACAAACGTTGGGAGCGCACACAAATAGCATACAACCTTGTGAAAGACGGAGATGCGTCATTCCATGCTGATACTGCTGAACAAGCCATTAATCATGCTTATGACCGCGGAGAGACAGATGAATTTATCACCTCTACCGTCATTGCGGATTACAAAGGTATAAATGCCCAAGACGGTATTCTTATGACTAATTTTCGGGTAGATAGAGCAAGGCAAATTATGTCGGCATTCTTTATACCAGATGACAAAGTAATAATTTCTAAAGATTATGTAAAACCAGCTGCTGGGCTTGCGATGTCTCCTCTGTCAGATAGTTTGAATGAGGTAGTTCCCCATCTTTTCGCTCCAGCCGATCTCAAGAACGGATTAGGAGAGACCATCTCCAAATCAGGTTTGTCTCAGTTGCGCCTCGCTGAAACAGAAAAATATCCTCATGTTACTTTCTTTTTCAATGGAGGTGTCGAGACCCCTTTTAAAGGGGAGGCAAGGGAGCTTGTAGCCTCTCCAAAAGTAGCAACTTATGATTTGCAACCTGAAATGAGTGCGCTGGAGTTATTGCAAAAAGCACTTAACGCTATTAGCAGTAACAAGGCAGAAGTGATTATCATAAATTTTGCTAATCCAGACATGGTTGGGCATACAGGCGTTTTAGACGCGGCAATCGCTGCAGTTGAAACAATAGATGAATGTTTGGGGGAGCTTATCAACGCGTTAACGGCAACAAGTGGGATTATGATAGTGACTTCCGATCACGGTAATTGTGATGTGATGTGGGATGAAGAAAAGCAAGTCCCACATACTGCCCATACAACTAATTTAGTTTCGTGTAGCTTTGTGGGGGGAGATATATCTAGTTTATCAGATGGCACTCTTGCTGATATTGCACCAACGATGTTAGATTTGCTTCATATCGCCAAGCCAACTGAAATGTCTGGTAAATCTCTTATTGAAAAATCGAATTAAGTGTTAACGAATATCTAAGTATACTGCTCTCCATGCAAAGGATATGACTAATGAAACCCACTTCAATAAATAAATTAATATCCCGTAGCAGCTTTGTTTTGCTCGCCCTAATTTTAGTTTGGATGGCAAACCCATCTTTTAAAAACGCTTTTTCCGAAGATCAAAGTGATGCATATAGACAGCTCGCTTTATTTGGCGATGTATTTCAGCGAGTAAAAACAAGTTATGTTGAAGAAAAGTCAGACAAAGAATTAATTTCTTCTGCAATAAATGGCCTACTTACCTCACTTGACCCACATTCCTCTTTTCTTCCGAAAGAAAATTACGAAAAAATGCAGATTGAAACATCGGGAAAGTTTGGTGGTCTAGGTGTGGAAATAACGACAGAGAATGGGTTGGTAAAAGTAGTCTCTCCAATAGATGACACACCTGCTTTTAATGCAGGATTGCAATCAGGTGACTTTATAATTGGAGCAGACGAAGAGAGCTTAGTTGGGCTTCCATTGAATGAGGCAGTTGAAAAACTAAGGGGGCCAATTGGAAGCAAAATCGTGATAACTATTCAGCGTGGTCAAGATGAGCCATTTGATGTTTCCATAATAAGGGATGAAATAAAAATTCGAAGCGTGCGCTCGGAGGTTTTTAACAATGTTGGTTACATACGTATCTCAAAATTTACGCAACAAACCAGTCCCGGACTAATTCAGGCCGTGGATGATCTGAAAGAGGCATCAGAAGAAGAGATTAAGGGATACGTTTTAGATTTACGGAACAATCCTGGCGGCCTTCTCTCTCAATCGATTAAAGTAAGCGACGCGTTTTTGGAACAAGGAGAGATAGTTTCTACAAGGGGACGCAGTGATTCTGATATATCACATGCTTATGCGCGTGATGGGGACATAATTAACGGAAAACCGCTGGTCGTTCTCATTAATTCTGGTTCTGCGTCTGCATCAGAGATAGTTGCAGGTGCTCTTAAAGACCATAAGCGCGCTATCATTATGGGCAAACGCTCATTTGGTAAAGGTTCTGTACAAAGCGTTATAGCAATGCCGGGGCACGGTGCCATCCGGCTCACCACAGCAAGGTATTATACTCCTTCTGGTGTATCCATTCAAAGTAAAGGAATTACACCCGATATTGAAGTTGAACTCGCCCGTATTGAAGAGATAGATGGCGGTGATGTTCGCGAAGAGAACCTAAAAGGGGCTTTGGACACAAGTGAAGACGAGACAGATGAAAAAGTAAACGACGAAAAACCCAAACAGTCAGAGATAGATTTTCAACTTGCCAGAGCGATAGATTTAATTCATGGCATTAGTATTTTCAGTAATGTGTCCGCAGAAAAATTTTGATAGAGAAATTAAGTAATGGAAGTAGAATATAGTAAAAGACCCTATAGACCGTGCGTTGGAATATTATTAATTAATGCCGAGAATAAAATCTTCGCAGGCCAGCGAATAGATAATCACCTAGAAGCATGGCAAATGCCGCAAGGTGGCATTGATGACGGGGAGGGTATTGAAACTGCCTGCTTTCGTGAAATGAAAGAGGAAATTGGCACTGATAACGCAACCATAATAGCAATACATCCCGAATGGTTGAATTATGACATCCCAGTGGGACTGGCGAATAAATTATGGCATCGAAAATACCGAGGGCAAACCCAAAAATGGGTAGCACTTAGATTTCATGGGACTAACGCTGATATTGATATCCAGACAGAAGTTCCTGAATTTTCAAATTGGCGCTGGGTTAACCCAAACGACTTATCTTCACTAGCTGCACCGTTCAAACGCAACGTATATGAAACGGTTTTGAATGACTTTAAATCATTTCTGTAAACAAAATTACATAGTGGTTTCTGAAATATGACAACTCAGCAAATAGAAAAATAAACCTCGTTCTATCAAACTGCTTCTTTAGCCGCATTAACAAATGCAGCCTCAGCCTCAGTAGCATTTACAAGCTGCTCGTCTAGGTTTTGTGTGGATACAGCATCTAAATCGACTGCACGCTCTGCTAATACGATTACCCGTTCTGGCAAAACATCTGCAACACCGCCCTCAATCAAGAACCTTCTAGTCACAGTGCCGTTATTATACACATTAAGTGCGCCCCGCTGAAGGTTGGCGAGAGTTGGAGCATGTCTTGGCAACACTCCAAATTCGCCCTCACTTCCCGGTATTACAACCATTTCCACTGAATCGCTAAATAGCATTCTAGAGGGTGTAACGATCTCGAGTTTTATTGCGTCAGCCATAGCTAATCTTTCTCTTGCAGCTCAATTATGCCGCTTGCTCATTCATTTTCTCAGCCTTTGAGATAGCCTCTTCGATTGTTCCTACCATGTAGAATGCTGCTTCAGGCAAGTGATCATAATCGCCGTTAGCTATACCCTTAAAGCCGTTAATTGTATCTTCAAGACCAACCAAAACACCGGGAGTGCCTGTAAATACTTCCGCAACATTGAAAGGCTGCGATAAAAAGCGCTGAATCTTTCGCGCTCTCGCCACGGTTAACTTATCTTCCTCAGATAGTTCGTCCATACCTAAAATTGCGATGATATCCTGCAATGCCTTATATTGTTGTAATACCTCTTGCACCATACGTGCTGTGCCGTAATGCTCGTCACCCACAATTCTTGGGTCAAGCACACGCGAAGTAGAATCAAGTGGGTCAACCGCTGGATAAATTCCAATTTCCGCAATTTGTCGAGACAACACTGTTGTTGCATCAAGGTGTGCAAAAGAGGTAGCTGGAGCGGGGTCCGTCAAGTCATCTGCAGGAACATAAATTGCCTGAACAGAGGTAATAGAACCCTTATTAGTGGATGTTATTCGCTCCTGAAGACCACCCATATCCGTTGATAAGGTTGGCTGGTATCCCACAGCTGACGGAATGCGTCCCAAAAGAGCAGATACTTCTGAGCCTGCTTGTGTAAATCTGAAAATATTATCAATGAACAGCAATACATCCTGGCCCTCTTCATCACGGAAATATTCTGCAAGAGTAAGACCCGTAAGCGCGACACGTGCTCGAGCACCTGGAGGCTCATTCATCTGCCCATAAACAAGGGCGGCTTTACTGCCATCGCTGTCTGTTTTAATAACGCCTGATTCCACCATTTCATGGTAAAGGTCGTTCCCCTCACGTGTTCGCTCACCTACGCCAGCGAACACGGAATAACCACCATGTGCTTTTGCGATATTATTAATCAATTCCATGATTGTAACTGTCTTGCCAACTCCAGCACCACCAAATAAACCTATTTTTCCACCTTTTGCATAGGGGGCGAGCAAATCAATCACTTTAATGCCAGTAACCAGAATTTCGGATTCGGTAGATTGATCCACATAATCAGGAGCGGAGCGATGGATTGGTAGCATTGTTTTCGTCTTTAATGGCTCACGCTCATCAATTGGCTCTCCAATAACGTTCAAAATGCGCCCTAATGTTTCTGGTCCAACAGGAACCGTAATAGGGCCGCCTGTATCCATTACCTCTGTTCCACGAACCAAACCTTCGGTTGCGTCCATTGCAATCGTTCTGACGGCTGACTCACCAAGGTGCTGCGCGACCTCAAGTACAAGACGCTGACCATTATTATCAACCTCAAGAGCGTTTAAAATATCCGGAATCTTACCGTCGAACTCCACGTCGACAACAGCGCCGATTACCTGACTAACTTTTCCAATTGCGTTTTCTGCCATGAGACTAACTCCGTTTTGCGACTCGCGTTAATAATCATCATCACAGTGCTTCCGCACCTGAAATGATCTCAATCAATTCTTTAGTAATATTTGCCTGACGAGTTCTATTATAAACCAAAGTCAAGCTATCTATCATATCCCCTGCATTTCTAGTTGCATTGTCCATTGCAGTCATTCTTGCAGCCAGCTCAGCGGCGAATGATTCTAGCAACGCACTATAAATTTGAGTGGTTATATTTCTTGGTAGCAATTGCTCAAGCAATTCGTTTTCATCTGGCTCATACTCATAATTTGACGCGCCTGTATCTTCTTTATCATCGTTTAATTGCACTGGAATCAGAGGCTTTGAAACAACATTCTGAGTAATAGCATTCACGAATTGGTTATATATAATAGATACTTGGTCGAAATAAATATCGTTGAAACCTGTTAATATTTCCTGCGAGACAGTATCAACCTTGTTATAATCGAGATCGCTTCCCTGAAGATTTTCAACACGCCCAAATATTTTATCTTTAATATCACGCCTTAGATTATCTGCTGCCTTCTTGCCAATCATATAAAGAAGAACTGATTTACCCTCTTTCTCTAGACGCTTTATCTCGAGCCGAGTTTGCCTTGCGATAGAACCATTAAAACCACCACACAAACCTTTATCAGCTGAAACAACAATCAGAAGATGTGTTTGAACAATTTCTCTTCCTATCAGTAATTCAGGTGCAGTTGCCTTAATGGCCTTACTTGCAAGACCGGAAATTACTTGTTGCATACGAAAACTGTAGGGGCGATTGGCTTCTGCTGATTCCTGTGCCCGACGCAACTTAGCTGCGGCAACCATTTTCATAGCAGACGTAATTTTCTGGGTTGATTTCACGCTGTTAATACGCGTTTTTAAATCTTTCAAATTGGCCATTTGCCAATAGTTCCTTACCTAAAACCATTCGAACAAATTATGCAAAGCTTTTTGCAAATGTCTCTACTGCATCTTTTAATTTGGTTTGTGTATCATCAGAGATTTTTTTCTCTGTGCTAATACTATCCAGTATCGCTTTTCCCGAACCACGCAATGCATCAAGCAACTCACTCTCAAATCTTCCGATATCTCCAAGAGCAACTTTATCAAGGTATCCGTTAACACCAGCAAATAGCACGGCGACCTGTTCTTCGATTGGCATAGGCGAATATTGCGGCTGTTTCAATAGTTCTGTCAATCTGGATCCACGCTCAAGCAACTGACGTGTTGATGCGTCCATATCCGAAGCAAACTGCGCAAATGCTGCCATTTCACGATATTGAGCCAATTCTAGTTTGATAGATCCTGCAACTTGCTTCATTGCTTTAATCTGGGCAGCAGACCCCACACGTGAAACTGACAAACCTACATTAACAGCAGGTCTAATACCTTTGTAAAATAAATCTGTTTCAAGAAAAATCTGCCCGTCCGTAATCGAAATCACGTTTGTTGGAATATAAGCTGAAACATCTCCTGCCTGTGTCTCAATTATAGGAAGTGCTGTCATTGACCCAGAACCATTGGCTTCGTTCAATTTTGCCGCACGCTCAAGCAAACGTGAGTGAAGATAGAAAACATCTCCTGGATATGCTTCTCGGCCAGGAGGGCGCCGAAGTAATAAGCTCATCTGGCGATAAGCAACTGCTTGCTTAGATAAATCATCATAAATCACAAGGGAATGCATTCCGTTATCACGGAAATACTCACCCATTGCGGCCCCTGTATACGGGGCCAAAAACTGCATTGGTGCAGGCTCAGATGCGGTAGCTGCAACAACAATTGAATATTCAAGGGCGCCATTTTCTTCTAGCGCACGCACAAATTGTGCTACCGTTGAACGCTTTTGACCGATAGCTACATAAATGCAAAACAACTTATCGCCATCACTTTTTGAAGCATTATTGACGAATTTCTGATTAATAAATGTATCTAAAGCAATTGCTGTTTTTCCAGTCTGTCGGTCTCCAATGATTAATTCTCGCTGACCACGCCCAACCGGAATAAGACTGTCAATGGCTTTCAAGCCAGTTTGCATTGGCTCAAACACAGACTGGCGAGGCATAATACCAGGTGCCTTAACTTCCACTCTGCCGCGCTTTACATCTTTAATAGGGCCTTTTCCATCAATCGGATTTCCAAGCGCATCAACAACACGGCCAAGCAAACCCATTCCAGTAGGCGTATCAACAATAGTTTCTGTACGCCGTACAACATCGCCTTCTTGAATGCCTCGGTCATCTCCAAAGATCACAACACCTACGTTATCCTTCTCTAGGTTAAGAGCCATGCCTTTGACCCCGTTGTCAAACTCCACAAGTTCTCCAGCTTGAACTTGGTCAAGGCCGTATACACGGGCAATACCATCTCCGATTGACAAAACTCTGCCAACTTCGGCTACTTCAGCCTCGTCTCCAAAATTAGAAATTTGCTCTTTTAAAATTGCTGAAATCTCAGCTGCACGGATATCCATTATGCAACACCCTTCATGGCTGCTTCAAGCCGGTTCAGTTTGGTTTTAAGTGATGTATCGAACATACGCGATCCGATACGAATTACAAGTCCGCCAATCAAAGAGGGATCCACCCGCATCACAAGCGTTACATCTTTCGCATCAGCGAGAGAAATAATAGATTCCTGAATCCTGCCTTGGCGCTTATTATCTAGTGGAATAGCAGATACAACTTCTGCTGATATTTTTCCGCGCCTATTATCAACTTCTTTTATAAAAGCAGAGATGATAGAAGATATTGCAAATAACCGCCCATTCTTTGCAATCGTACCAACGAATTGAATGGCTAGCGCATTAGCCTTTGCTTTTTTTAATATTTTCGTTACAGCGACCGCTTTTTCATCAGCTCCGAATACAGGAGAATAAATCAGCGTTTGAAGATCTGCGTTATTATATATCAATTCGTTAAACGAATTCAGGTCAATTAATATATCATCAACTTGTTTAGCCTCTGTCGCTAGCTGGTATAGAGCTTTAGCGTATCGTCCTGCCAAACCTGCATTTATTGAACTCACTTTACCACCTTTTTACTGTTAATCCTGACATCCTAAATGACGCAAATAACGAATTGCAAAATCTCTACCTGGTGAGCTATCATACGCATGCAGTAAAGGCAAGTATTTGTGTCTAAAATTAAGCCAAAAAATAACGATATTCCTATTCTCGGAATATCTACATAAAATTATAGGGATCTATGTCTATTTGCATTCTGATTGCGGACGGAATTGTAATGCTAGCGTTCCAAGCCTGTATGATTTTTTGAATATTCACCTGTTTGGACGCATTAATTAAAAAACGAACTCTATAAAGACCCTTTATCTGATAAATAGGTGCTGGCGCTGGTCCGAAAATTTGAACATCGTAAAACTGTGGTTTATGGCTAGCTAGTGTTTTCACGTAGTCAGCAAGCGCTAGTTCATTTGAGCTAGAATAGATTATGGCTGCTAGTCTTCTATAAGGCGGCATATTTGCCGAACAACGCATTTTCATCTCTAATTCAAAATAGGCATCTCTGTTCTGAGATTTTAACGCTTTTAACACTGGATGTGTTGGCTCTGCTGTTTGAATAAAAACTGTGCCTGCTTGTTTCTCCCTTCCAGATCTGCCTGCAACCTGAGTTAGCAACTGATATGTTCTCTCTGATGCGCGCAAATCTCCGCCAGATAAACCAAGATCACCGTCAATAACAGCAACACAGGTTAGTTTTGGAAAATGATGTCCTTTAGCAACCATCTGGGTACCTATTATAATATCAACCTCGCTCTCTTCTATAGACTTAATGGTTATTGCCATTTGTGCCGGGTTAGTAAGCGTATCACTTGATAGGATTGTGACTCTTGCTTCAGGAAAAAGCTGGTAGACCTCCTCTGCTAGACGCTCAACTCCTGGCCCCACCAGCTGTATTGAATCTGTCTGCCCACAAGACTGGCATCTATTTTGAAATGGGCGGGCAATACCGCATTGGTGACAGCGTAGCTGATTGCTTAGGCGATGCGTGACCAGCAAGCTATCACATTGATAACAGCTTTGCTTTACACCGCATTCATTGCACACTGCAAGCGGTGCATATCCCCTTCGATTTAAGTATAATAATATTTGTTGGTCTGACTTTAATCTATGTTGCATATCGCTGAGTAGTGGCTCGCTTATCCATTTACCAAATGGAGGTTTAAATTTTCTCAGGTCAATGGTTTGAATGTCTGGCATAGTCGCAACGCCATATCGGTTAGCAAGTGTTATGTGTTGATAGCGCCCTTTGTGAACATTTATCCAACTTTCAAGCGATGGTGTTGCTGTTGCAAGAATAATTAAACAATCGGCATGTTTAGCGCGCAGAATTGCCATATCCCTTGCATGGTATATCACCTTTTCTTCCTGTTTATAGCCTGCCTCATGTTCTTCGTCGACAATGATTGCCCCCAAATTAGAAAACGGAAGAAACAAGGCCGAGCGCGCGCCTACTACCACACCTGGATGCCCTTCATTTATCTCACGCCAAATAAGTTTTTTCTTACCGGCAGAAATACCAGAGTGCCAAATATTAGGCATAAAGCTAAACCATTTTTTAAATCGATTGACCCAGCTAGTTGTCAGCACAATCTCAGGTAGCAAAATTAAACATTGTCGCCCCTGTAATATCTGCTTTTTTACCAGCTCGAAATAAACTTCTGTTTTGCCAGACCCCGTTACGCCATCAAGCAGAGCTACGCTAAAGCCACCCTCTTTTTCATTGATTTTTTGGGCTGCATGGATTTGCTCTGGGCTAAGATTAAGTCTGCTAGCTGTCCTAATTGCACTTGTAAGAGAGCTTAATGTGGTTTTTATATCTTGGTTTTGACGCGACGAAACCTCTGTTTTTTGCAGCTGTCCTGCCTTTACCATCGCAAGAACCGTGCTATGACTCACCCCCGTTTTACTCACCAGTATATTTGCAGGTACTGGAGGATTATGCTGGCACCATTCTACAATTTTTTGTCTAGATGCAGAAAGCTGTTCAACATTGTCTTGCGCTCGGGATGATAATCCATAACAAATAGCTGGCGCATCAGATTTTAATGCATTTGGGACACACAGCATCATTCGGAGTATTTGTCCAAAAGGTGCCATCGTCCATTCACTCACCTGATTTAAAAATTCAAGAGTCGCGTTGTCAATTGGGGAAGCGCCACTCACAGATAAAATTGGCTTTAATTTGGAATGTTCAATTTCTGTTTCATAATTGCACTCATATACAACTCCCCAAATAATTCGGTTTGCAAATGATACCTCTATAATGCTTCCTCTCTCCAACTCTAGGGTTGAGCCTACAACATAATCAAACTCGCACTTTGCATTTTGGGCGTTCAGCATAGAAATAGGAACAGATACCCGCACTTTGGCAATCAGAGAGCGAGGTGCTGTATTTTCTTTGGTAGTTTCTGGTGACTTGGCCATTTTTGGTTTGCTCTAGATTTCCAGTTGCAAGCATATGCAACAAAACTGTAGACTAAACACACTACGACTGCAAAATCTACATCACACACATCAACCGATTGGGACCCTGTAATGAAACTATTTTTAGATACAGCTGATATAAATGAGATTACCAACCTGAATAAAACAGGAATGGTTGACGGCATTACAACCAACCCGTCTCTTATTGCTAAATCTGGGCGTAATATCATTCAAACAATCGAAGAGATTTGTGGGATAGTTTCTGGCCCCGTAAGCGCAGAGGTTACCGCAACAGACTATGATGGGATGATGCGTGAGGGAGCACGGCTTGCTGAAATTGCAAGCAATGTTACAGTTAAACTTCCATTGACTGAAAATGGATTGCGTGCCTGCGCGAGCCTCAGTCAGGATAAAATCAGCGTTAACGTAACATTATGTTTTTCTCCAGCTCAGGCTTTGCTTGCTGCTAAAGCAGGTGCAAGCTTTATTTCTCCATTTGTTGGCAGATTAGACGATATCGGTGCTGATGGAATGAATCTGATTAGTGAAATCGCTGAGATATATACAAACTATCATTATTCAACTGAAATTTTAGTTGCTTCAGTTAGAGGCGTTCAACATGTTGTTGATGCTGCTTTAATTGGCGCTGATGTTGCTACCATACCACCAAAAATTATGTCACAAATGTATAAACACCCGCTAACAGATAAAGGATTGGCAGATTTCCTATATGACTGGGAGTCTACAGGGCAATCCATTTTATAATGTCCTAATTTTTGAGCCAGAGGGACACTATCATGAGCTATAACGCACTTAATGAAAAGTTAGTATCTGCTTTCCTTGATAGCAACCAAGCATTTTTGGAGCAGTATTTAGCTAAGCAAAGCAAAGGTTTCTCAAATAAAAATAATAATGATACTGTTGAATTAAATACTCTACAAACAGACACAAACATTATTGATGTAACTGCCAAAATTGCAAAACGTGCAAGAGAAGAAGTGCGCATACTCTCACAAACAAATCTATCGCTAGTTGATATTGCCGAAGATAACTCAAAGAGATGGCAAAGACTTCACGACGTATCCATTGGGTTCATGCGGTGCACTGATTTAAAACAATTTTCTTGCATGTTAGATGAGAAATTACCCGAGATTTTTAAAGTAGCGGGTGCACGCCTTCTAATGCCAGAGGAATCAGCAATAAGCAACGCTGAAGAAGCTGGGTTTCTGGTTTTGCCAGCTCAGGAAATTTCGGAAATTAGTGGGGCACAATCTGTTTATCTGGGCCCGCCACCAAAGTCTGGATTGGCCTTATTCTCAACACCCATGGCTTCAATTGCTGTTATATCCCTACCTGATGAGATGTCGGCGCCAATTTCTGATTCGGTACTTTTATTGGCAGGGCGAAACAAACACAGTTTTGTCTCCAACCAAGCAGATACCATATTATCTAATTTATCACAGGTAGTTGGAACCTGCCTTCAATCGATCATAATGCCACAAATAGAGTTATAATTAATGGCTCAGTCCGGCAATCAAGCTAGGGAATTTGCTCGTCATATTGATAGCTGGTTAAACTGGCTGTCTTCTATTAAACATTACCAATCTCATACGATTGACGCTTATAGCCGAGATCTTGCTCATTATCTTGTGTGTTTATCAAAGCAGACCGAGATTAATTTTAAACCAAACAGAGCTGTTTTTAGAAGTTGGCTTGCGGAGATGTATGGTGCGGGCTGTGCAAAAACAACCATCGCGAGACGCGTATCCGCTTTGCGAAGTTTTAGCCGCTATTGTCATCGTCAAGGTATCTTTGATGAAATCGATTTAAGCTGGATGAAATCTCCGAAATTGCCAATATCATTGCCAAAAGCCATCAGTGTCAGTGATGCATCTTTATTAATTGAGCTATTAGGTAGGCGAGCGAACCCAGTTTGGGAAAATGACAGAGATACTGCAATTTTATATCTTATGTATGGTTGCGGATTACGATTAGCAGAAACACTTAGCATTACACCGACACACTTGGCTGATTTGAATTGGATGAGAATCACAGGGAAAGGGAGGAAGACAAGAGAAGTGCCCGTATTACCTGTTGTTGCAGAAGCACTGCAAACAGCAATCCAAAGCTGCCCGTTTAGGATTGAGGATAACAAGCCTATTTTTATGTCAAAACGAGGGTTTCCACTTGGACCACGTGCAGTACAAAGAATGGTAGAGAAACTGCGTATTTCTGCTAACCTTCCAGTAGAGACAACGCCCCATACGTTGCGACACGCCTTTGCAACCCACCTTCTGTCTGCTGGGGGTGATTTAAGAGCAATTCAGGAATTACTTGGACACTCAAGTTTATCTACTACACAACGTTACACACATATTGACGCGCAAAAACTAACAGACATTCACCAACAAACGCATCCACGTTCCAACAAAACATAATGATTTCGAAACGAAAAAACGCTTTCCAGTTCTCTTAGTAGTATAGGTTAGTTTAAATATGAATGGCACCAGTTCCAATAGCAAGAGCTGCTTCTTTTACAGCTTCATTCATCGTTGGATGACCATGACAGGTACGTGCAACATCCTCAGCAGATGAGCCAAATGACATTGCTACTGCAATTTCATGGATAATAGTTCCTGCCTCATGACCTATAATGTGAGCACCTAATAATTTATCTGTTTTCTTATCGGCAAGTAATTTTACCATTCCATCTGTATGCCCAGTTGCTCTGGCGCGGCTATTTGCCAAAAACGGAAAAACACCTTTTGTATAGGAAATACCTGCTTCTTTGAGCTGCTCTTCAGTCTGACCAATAGTTGCAACTTCTGGGGCTGTATACACAATTCCAGGCACAAGCGCATAATCAACATGCCCTGCATGTCCCGCCATAATTTCTACTGCAGCGACGCCATCTTCCTCTGCCTTATGAGCAAGCATTGGACCTTCAATTACATCCCCGATAGCGTAGATGCCGGCAATATTCGTTTGAAAATCATGGTCTACTTTAACCTGGCCTTTTTGGGTGAGCTCTACGCCCATTTTTTCAAGCCCAAGACCCTTAGTGTGAGGTTTGCGTCCAACAGCTACCAGCACGATATTGCAAGTAAGCTTGCTTTGTTCTTCTGTTTTGCTATCTACCAGCGTAAGGTTAATAGATGTTTTAGTTTTTGCTACTTCTTTCACGCCCTTGCCTAGATGAAATTTAATCCCTTGTTTTTCAAGGATTGATTTAAATTTGGATGCAATTTCTGCATCCATACCTGGCAGGATTCGTGGCAGAAAATCAACAACTTCAACCTCTGCTCCAAGACGCGACCACACTGTGCCCATTTCAAGCCCAATATATCCAGCACCCACCACAACCAACTTTTTTGGCAGTTTTGGAATATCTAACGCCCCTGTTGAGGAGACTATCTGCTTTTCGTCAATTGGCAAAGAGGCGAGGCTTGTTGGCTCTGAGCCAGTCGCAATCAAAATTTTATCAGCCTTAAATTCAACTTTATCCCTCCCAGTTATAATAGTAACCACACCTTGTGATGTTATTTGGGCAGAACCGACAAGATGGGTTATTTTATTCTTTGCGAAAAGCTGGCTGATACCTTTGGTAAGACCTGAAACAATTTCTGATTTATGTTCTAACATCTTTTTAAGATCTAGTTTCACGTCACTCAAACCAATTCCTAATGCCGCAAGATGATTTTGTTTTGCTTCTGCAAATTTCTCAGAGGCATTGAGCAACGCTTTTGAGGGAATGCATCCAACGTTAAGACATGTTCCACCGAGTGTCTCTCTCTTCTCAACGCATGCAACGCTCATCCCAAGCTGTGCTGCCCTTATCGCGGCAACATATCCCCCAGGTCCAGCACCAATCACAATAAGATCGTATTTTTGCGCTGTCATTTTTCCTACCTTTTTTAAATTTTCGTTAACTAATTAATTCTAGTTAGTTCTGGCCAAATTGTTTACCAAATTGATTTAAGCGCAAATTAGATATCCAGAAGCAATCTTCTTGGATCTTCAATTGATTCCTTTACCCGCACCAAAAATGAAACAGCCTCTCTGCCGTCAATAATTCGATGATCATAAGATAAAGCTAAATACATCATTGGACGAATAACAACCTCATCACCAACAGCGATCGGCCTTTTTTGAATTTTATGCATTCCCAGAATAGCACTTTGCGGTGTATTTAAAATAGGCGTAGACATCAAAGAGCCGTAAACACCCCCATTCGAGATAGTAAAAGTGCCGCCTGTCATATCAGATGGTCCAAGCCCGCCATCACGCGCCTTTAACCCATAACTTGCAACTATTGTTTCAATTTCTGCAATAGATAAATCTTGTGCCTCTTTTACGACTGGAACAACAAGCCCTTGCGGAGTGCCAACGGCTACACCAATATTATAATAATCTTTATAAATAATATCATCACCGTGGATTTCAGCGTTCACCGCTGGAAAATCCTGTAGACCTGCTATACAAGCTTTAACAAAGAAACCCATAAAGCCAAGTCTTGCGTTATGATTCTTCTCAAAACTTTCTTTATATTCTGAACGAAGTGCCATAACAGCAGTCATATCTACTTCGTTAAACGTTGTGAGCATGGCTGCTGTGTTTTGTGCCTCTTTCAAGCGTTGTGCAATAACACGGCGCAAACGAGACATAGGAACACGCTCTTCACGCGGCTTGTCAGCTCTTGGCGCAACAGGTGCTGGCGCTTTTGGCGCTGAGACAGGATTACTAACAGTAGGAAGCATTGACTGATTTTTTTCCAAAAATTCTAACACATCCCCCTTGGTTAATCTGCCATCTTTTCCAGACGCTGATATCGCATTTGCGTCTAAATTATTCTCTTCTACCAACCTGCGTACAGCTGGGGTTAGAGTATGCGCCTGTAGTTTTTGTGCCTGTTGGGTATTCGCTTCTGGCTTGCTGGCAGCAGCGGGTTTTACAGTTGGCGCAGCAACTCCGCCTTCTTGCAATAGTGCTAATACAGCATCAACCTCAACTGTATCGCCTTCTTGTGCTATAATATCGGCTAGCACTCCTGCATGTGGTGCTGGAACTTCAAGAGATACCTTATCTGTTTCAAGCTCCACAATCGGCTCATCAGCACTTACCGCATCGCCTGCATTTTTCATCCATTTAGCGACTGTTGCCTCAACAACGGATTCGCCTAAAACAGGAACTTTAATTTCAATTGACATTCGCTCATACCTCCTTCGATAAGCGCTAGAGTTTAAGGTTATTGCGCGGCTACACTCGTCTCAGATAGTGATAATGATTTTTGTACAAGCCGTTTTTGCTCTTTTGCGTGACGTGCAGCAGAGCCTGTCGCAGGCGATGCTGCTGCGTCCCGGCCACTATAAATAGGTCTGTCAGTATTCAGTCCTGCCTGTTGCATCGCTCCTTCAATATAGTCACGAACAAATGTCCAGCCACCCATATTTTGCGGCTCTTCTTGACACCAGACGACATCTGCATTTGGAGTCATTTTTAATATTTCAGTCAGCTTTTCCTGTGGGAAGGGATAAAGCTGCTCAATGCGTACGATTTTTACATCAAATTGTTCTTCTGCGTTACGCATATCTTCTATATCATAATAGACTTTTCCCGAACATAAAATAACCCGTTTAACACTCTTATCATTAACCTTTGAATTTGGGTCTCTCAAGATTCTATGAAAACTGGTGCCTGGTCCAAAATCTGCAAGTTCTGAGACACATGATTTATGTCGAAGCAAAGATTTTGGTGTCATAATAATCAAAGGCTTACGAAAATCACGACAAACCTGACGTCTTAACACATGAAAATAATTGGCAGGGGTGGTACAATTTACAACTTGCATGTTGTCTTCTGCGCATAATTGCAAATAACGCTCCAATCTTGCGGAGGAGTGTTCGGGTCCCTGACCTTCATAGCCGTGCGGTAACAAAAGCACCAAGCCGTTCATCCGAAGCCATTTTGACTCACCTGAACTAATAAACTGGTCAATGACGACCTGCGCACCATTCGCAAAGTCACCAAACTGGGCCTCCCACATAACGATAGCATTTGGCTCTGCTTGCGCGAAGCCATACTCAAATCCCATAACTGACGCTTCAGATAGGGGGGAGTCTATCACCTCAAATTTTGCTTGTTCCGCACTTAAATTAGTAAGTGGGACATATCGCTCTTCTGAGCGCTGATCAACAAATACGGCATGGCGCTGACTAAATGTTCCTCTGCAGCTATCCTGTCCAGATAGCCGAACAACAAACCCATCTAATACAGCTGATCCAAATGCCAAATGTTCCGCGGTGGCCCAGTCTAGATTTTTGCCTGTTTTAATGGCTTGCGACCTTGTGTTTAAGACACGCTGTAACTTGCTATGAACCTGAAATTCTGGCGGGACTGTTGTCATTACATCGCCAATTTTGTTCAAGGTATCTATCGGAACAGCTGTATCACCGCGCCTATCATCTCCATAAGCAACCGTCATTCCAGACCATTGGCCTTCTAGCCAATCTGCCTTGTTCGGCTTATAGGCACTGCCTGCCTCAAACTCTTCCTCAAGATAGGTGTTATGCTTATCTAGAATCGCTTGTGCACGGCTATCATCTAAAATACCATTTTCCAATAACCGGTTTAAATAAATCTCGCGCGTAGATGGCTGTTGGTTAATTTGTTTATACATTAATGGCTGTGTAAATGACGGCTCATCGCCTTCATTGTGTCCAAATCTACGGTAACAAATAATATCAAGAACAACATCCACGCCGAATGTTTGCCTGAATTCGGTTGCAATTCTACTTGCGTGAACAACAGCTTCGGGATCATCCCCATTTGCATGGAAAATCGGGGACATCACCATTTTTGCAACATCTGTTGGATAAGGAGAGGAGCGCGAATAAGAAGGGCTTGTGGTAAAGCCTATCTGGTTATTTACGACGATATGAATGGTACCGCCTGTGCGATATCCCCGAAGGGCTGAGAAAGCAAATGTTTCAGCAACCACCCCCTGGCCCGCAAAAGCTGCATCGCCGTGTAGTATTATGCCC
>CABXZZ010000006.1 GCA_902516825.1 uncultured SAR116 cluster alpha proteobacterium | reverse complement strand
CAATGATATTTTTATTTGATGAAGCGACCTCTGCACTTGATAGCCGAACAGAACGCGAAATACAGACCGCCTTGAACGAAATTTCATTAAACCAAACCACATTGGTAATTGCACACAGATTATCAACAATTGTAGATGCAGATACAATCTTAGTTTTAAATCATGGTCAAATAAAGGAATTTGGAACGCATTTAGAATTGTTGGCATCAGATGGATTATATGCAGCTATGTGGAAGCGCCAATCAAGTGGGTTTCAGGATGACAGTGATACTGAGATGTTACAAGAGAACCAATTTAAGTAAATAAAGTTAAGCTCATGAAACATGAATTTTGGGTTAAAACTGATTTAGGTGCTGTTCGTACTTGGAAAATTGGGGCTCCGAGGTCTCAGCACCATGTGGTCATTTTCACGGGTCTTAGTGAATTTTGTGAGAAATATTTGGAGTTAATATCATTTTTAAATAACCAAGATATGGAGATACTGATTTTTGACTGGCCAGGACTTGGCCTATCTGGTGCATATGGCAACCCGCCAACAACAAGTCACACCTCTGGGTTTGATAACTTATTACGAGCTGGGTGTGATGTGATAGATAAAACTGGGTGGGCGGATAAGCGTTTTTTTGTCATAGGTCATTCTATGGGCGGACATTTGGCTTTTCGTCTTGCTGGCTTAAAAAAATATCAAATCGCCGGAATAATGGCGTTATCTCCAATGATGCTTCCTCAGGTAACACCTACAATCCCAATATTTATATTGGCAAGCATAGTTTCTATATGCGGGTTTGAAAAAAAAATTATCCCTCAAACAGACAAAAACACACTCCTTAAAACACGTAAATTTAATCCACAAAATCTTTTAAGTCGAAATCAGAAAAATATTGAGAAAATTATTGAATTAATAAATAAAAATCCGTCTCTTGCACGCTCGGGGGTGAGTTTCGGTTGGATTTCGTCTGCTCTTTATTCTTGTTTTAAAACAACAACACGTTCTACTTTTCTAAAGAAATTGAAGTTGCCAGTTGTCATAATCGTTGGCAGTGAAGATAAATTGATAAGTATTAACGCCATTCGAAAGTCTATTAAATATCTTAGCAATTCCCAATTGGTAAGTATTAATGAGGCTAAGCATGAATTATATATTGAAATGCCACATGTTGTTGAGCAAACCCAAAGCTGTATCAAAGGGTTTATTAAAAAAAACGCCTAGAAGAAGTGTAAGTTAAAACAAATTTACGCTAAAAACTGTTCACTTATGGTTCGTTCTGCAAGTGATGCACCTGCATCAAATAATAAACGCAAGGTTATTTGGTTTTCTTGGCTGATGGTTACTTCCTCTATATCACGCACTTCTAGGTTGTCTGCTGTTACAGATTGAGGCCTAAATTTTGGGCTTAAAACCTTTATATTCACAGTTGATGATGCAGGTAGTAGTGCCCCTCTCCAACGCCTTGGTCTAAAGGGTGATATTGGTGTAAGCGCCAGTAATTCAGCGCCAATCGGAATTATGGGACCATGTGCTGATAAATTATAGGCTGTTGAGCCTGCAGGTGTTGCTATCATTACACCGTCACACACCAGTTCCTTCAGCTCTATTTTGTCGTTGATTGTTATTTGACAATGAGCCGCATTATGGGTTTGTCTCAACAGCGATATCTCGTTTATAGCGAGAGCTTCTTGTGTTTGTCCGTTAAATTTGGTGGCATGCATTAAGATCGGGTGAATTGGCGCAGTTTCAGCTTTGCTTATACGCTCTTCTAAGTCTGTTTGCTTATTCTCATTCATTAAAAACCCAACATGGCCGCAATTTATTCCAAATACAGGAATTTCATACTCAATCGATTCTTTCAGGCAGGAGAGCATTTGACCATCACCGCCAAGGGCAACAATTACATCTGCCTTTTCTATAGCGTTTTGAGTGTATCTATCTGACAGTTGGTCAAATAAAATCTCTGCCTGTTTGTGTTTTGAAGATTTAAAATGTATTTTCATAATATGATACCTAACAGCACCCATTTAATTTAGCTTAAGAGAACTGTAAAAACAAATATCATCTGATTACTTTTCTTGTTCTGATAAAAATAGAGATACATGATGTCTGATTCTCACTTTTATATTGGCCCTAATGTAAATGCATCAGGCCTTACAACCCAATTGCAAGGAATAGACGCAGATGGGCAAATTGTTCAATTGCCGGTAGTAGCTGAAAAGGCAGTAACAATATTTTTAAATAATCAGGAGATTATAACAGCAATGACTCTTGGTGACTATTTAGAAGAACTCGCTGTTGGATTTTTATTTAATCAAAACATGATTAGCCAAAAAGATAAAATTGAAGCAATAGATTATGACGAGGAATTATCTGTTATTGTAGTACGAACAGAAAGAAAAACGAATTTTGAGGAAAAACTACAGTCGAAGATCCGCACTAGTGGCTGTGCCCAGGGGACAATATACGGAGATATGATTGACAAATTTGATTCAATCAATCTCTTAAAAAATTCAAAAATATCAAAGACTCAGATAATTAGCCTATCCAAAAAGATAAATACAACTCCAAGTTTATATCTCAAAGCTGGGGCCATTCATGGATGTGTGCTTGCTGCTGGCGATGAGCCACTTATTTATATGGAAGATATCGGACGTCATAATGCTGTCGATAAAATTTCAGGGGTGATGTTTCAAAATAATATAAATGCTGCTGACAAGGTTTTTTATACCACTGGAAGGCTTACCTCTGAGATGGTGTTAAAGACAGTTATAATGGGATTGCCTATCTTAATCTCGCGTTCTGGCTTTACAGGAGCTGGCGTTTTACTTGCTAGAAAAGCTGGATTAACGCTTATAGGAAGGGCAAGAGGAAGCAGGTTTGTAGCCTTATCTGGAGAAGAGCGCATTATTTTTGATAGTTATAATACTGATTCAGTTTCAAAGAGTGATAACCGCTCTGCGCAACGTAGAATAAATGACGAGCCTAGTTTATGATGAATGATATTGTAGTTGGCTTTCTAGCAGGGGGACTTGCAAAGCGGCTTGGCGGTGTCGATAAGTGCTTAATCGAAATTTCAGACAAACCTATATTATACTGGCAATTGGAGAAAACAGCTCAATTTCCAAATAGAATTTTGAATGCTAATGGGGAGAGAGAGCGATTTGCAAAATTTAATTTAGCTGTTATTCCAGATTTTATTGACGGGTATCTCGGGCCTCTTTGTGGAATATTATCCATGATGAAATATACTAAAAAGCACATTCCTTCTGCAAAATGGCTATTATCTTGCGCAACAGACGCCCCTTTTATACCAGGTGATTTGGGTGAGAGATTATATTCAAAAGGCATGTCATCAAACGCAGATATAATAATGGCGTCCAGTAATGGGCGAAATCATCCAGTGTTTTGTTTATGGAATATAGAGCTAGAAGATGCATTAGAAGAAGCAATTCTTAAACAGGATATTAGGAAAATCGAACTATTTACAAAAATGTTTAAAACAGTTTATGAGAATTTTTCGGCAACCCCTGACCCATTTTTAAATATTAATACCAAGCAAGACATTGAATATGCCCAAATAATTATCAATTCGACTAATAAAACTTAATCAAAATTCTCGCTTTTGCTATTAAAGTTAAGTAAATATGTCACATAACTTTGGCTTAATCGTTAAATTGATATGCTTTGGAATGGTTCAAAAAAAATGCTAATCCCTGATATTCTGAATATGTTTAATACCTATCGCGCGGCTCTTAATAAATTGGAACAAGGGCTCGATTCACGTTTTGATGAAGCAGTCTCTCTCATTTCTAATACGGCTCAGCATGTTATTATCTGTGGTATGGGCAAATCTGGTCTTGTAGGACGAAAAATTGCGGCTACATTCTCGTCGACGGGAACAGCTGCTTTGTTTTTGCACCCTGCAGAAGCTATACATGGCGATTTAGGCATGGTTCGAGAAAAAAGTGTGGTTTTGCTAATCTCCAATTCAGGAGAAACAGAGGAGGTGATTAAATTACTGCCAGCCTTAAAAAGACTCGAATTAAACATTATTGCAATTGTTGGCTCACTTGAGTCAACGCTAGCCAAGGCATCCAATATTGCCCTTGATGTATCAATAGACAGAGAGGCATGTCCATTGAACCTTGCGCCGACAACATCAACATTAACTACACTTGTTATGGGGGACGCACTTGCAATTGCATTGATGAGTCGCTCTGGCTTTAAGCCAGAGGATTTTGCAGCAAATCATCCAGGCGGAATGCTTGGAATGCGATTACTCTCTCGCGTAAAGGACAGAATGTCTGAGCGCGATTTGCCACTCGTGAATGTCAACATGTCCATGTCTGAAGTGATTGTTATTATGACTGAAGCAAGATTAGGATTAGCTCTTGTACAACAAGATAACAAACTTAAAGGTATTATCACTGATGGCGATTTAAGGCGCATGTTGGTTACGGGAACAAATCTTTCATCTGCTAAGGCTGGCAGTGTTATGAATATATCTCCGCTTACAATCTCAGAAGATGAAATGATGCTTGTCGCCGAAGAAAAAATGCTGGAAGCACGTGTTCAAAGTCTCGTAGTTGTCGATGATAATGGATTTATTAATGGTGTGGTTCAAATTTATTAGTCATGTATAGTTTATCGGATTTTGACTATTCTCTGCCGTCTGAATTGATTGCACAGAGCCCTTTTGATCCAAGGGACCTTGCGGGCCTTTTGCATGTCGCCCAAGACAACAACCTAAATGACTATGTAATGAGAGATTTACCCACTTTGTTGCGAGCTGGTGATTTGCTGTTGGCAAATGATACAAAAGTTATTCCTGCACAGCTATATGGCAGGATTAATGAGAAAAACATAGGCCTAACATTACATAAACAAATATCTGAGGATAGCTGGCTTGCCTTTGCCAAACCTGCGAAAAAATGTATTTTAAATTCTGTAATAGATTTTGGTAACGGATTTGAGGCAATTGTGGATGAACGCCGTTCAGCTGGTGAGGCGTTGATTAGATTTAATCATAGTAGTAATAGTTTATTACAGAGAATTGAAAAATTAGGTAAAATGCCCTTGCCACCCTATATAAAACGTGGCCGGGAAGGGGATGATACTGATACAATAAATTATCAAACATTATTTGCCAAAAAAATTGGCGCTGTTGCCGCACCCACGGCAGGTTTGCATTTTACACCAGAATTAAAACAATCAGTGTTAGATGCCGGCGCCCAAATTGAAATGGTTACGTTGCATGTTGGCGCGGGAACCTTTCTGCCAGTTAAATCAGAAAACCTATCAGATCATAAAATGCATAGCGAGTGGGGAGAAGTAACTTCTGAAATCGCGAATAAAATTAATGAGACCAAGTATAATAACGGAAGAGTTATATGCGTAGGTACAACAAGTTTGCGAATTGTAGAGTCTATTTGGACAAAATTTGGAAGTATGGAAGCTTTTAAAGGGGATACAAATTTGTTTATCACCCCTGGATATACATTCAATGTCGCAGATATGTTGCTAACAAATTTTCATTTACCCAAATCTACCTTGTTGATGCTTGTTAGTGCTTTCGCAGGGTTTTATGAAATAAAAGCTGCGTATCAGCATGCCATCGACAATCACTATCGATTTTTTAGCTATGGGGACGGATGTTTATTAGAGAAGAAAAAATGAGTGAGAAAAATTCAATAAAAAAATTTTCATATGAGTTAATTACTCAGGATCAAGAAGCAAGATTAGGGGTAGTGCATACTGGATGTGGGCGAATTGATACACCAGCATTTATGCCTGTTGGCACTGTTGCATCAGTTAAGGGGATGATGCCAGAGGCTGTGGCACAAACAGGCGCTCAAATTATTTTATCTAACACCTATCATTTAATGTTGCGCCCTGGCCCTGATAGAGTTGCAAAGCTTGGTGGTGTTCGAGCTATGATGAACTGGAAGGGACCATTGCTCACTGATTCAGGTGGTTTTCAAGTAATGTCGCTAGGCCCGCTAAGAAAATTAGATGAAAATGGGGTCACCTTTAAAAGCCATATTGATGGAAGTAGGCATTTATTAACCCCTGAGATCTCAACCCAAATTCAGCACAAACTTGATACCACTATCACTATGGCGTTTGATGAATGTACGCCGTACCCAGCAACCAAATCCCAAGCAGCTCAATCCATGGAATTATCTATGCGTTGGGCGGCAAGATCTCGAAGCGCCTTTATAGATAGACAAGGCTATGGACAATTCGGAATAGTTCAAGGCTCGATATATCCTGATCTTCGTTTGCAAAGTATTGAGCAGCTACAAGAGATTGGATTTGAAGGATATGCAATCGGTGGCTTAGCGGTAGGAGAAGGACAGGAATTAATGTTCAAAATATTAAACGCAACAACCTCGCATATGCCACAAAACAAGCCTCGATACTTAATGGGTGTCGGCAAGCCATCGGATATTGTCGGCGCTGTTTCAAGAGGGGTTGATATGTTTGATTGCGTATTACCTACAAGGTCGGGCAGAACAGGCCAAGCATTTACCAGATTTGGAACTGTAAATATAAAAAATGCGCGTCATGCTGATGATTTAAGATCCTTGGATGAGGCCTGTTTGTGTCCAGCATGCACCAATTATAGTCGTGGATATTTACACCATCTTTTCAAGGCAGAAGAAATACAAGGCCTTACGCTCCTTACTTGGCATAATTTGACCTATTATCAGGAATTGATGCACCTTATTCGTAACGCTATTAAAGAAGGACGATTTACTAAATTTGTATCCAACTTTTATCAAGAGCAGGCACAAGGGGATATACCTCTGCTTTAACAAAGTAATTGCTGATTTTTTATATTGAAACAAGCTATGAGTGCGACCTATATCTTGGTAATAGAACGAGTTGTATAAATTTTGAATATCAGAAGATTTTTTTATGACGATAGATATTTCTCCATGGCTAGAAAAAACAGCAAAGCTCTATGAGTTTGACGAAGTTCGAATTGCGGACGCAAAATTATCTAAAGAAACCCAAAAGCATCTTCGTGATTTTTTCAATAACGGCTATCACGGTGAAATGGATTGGCTAGAAAATACCATTGAGCGCAGGCTGTCACCTGAAAAAATGTGGCAGAACGCGAGAACTGCGATAATTTTTGCCAAAAATTATGGCCCAGATCATAATCCAATGGATAATGTATCTCAGTCTGAACATGGCAATATATCTGTCTATGCGCGCTCAAAAGACTATCATGAAGTTATGAAAGGCAGATTAAAACAAATTGCAAGTCAGTTTGTGTCCAAATTTGAGGGTCAGGTTAAGGTATTCGTCGATACAGCACCTATTATGGAAAAGCCATTGGCTGTTAAATCTGGAATGGGATGGCAGGGTAAACATACTAATCTAGTCTCTCAGAAATTTGGCTCTTGGTTATTTTTAGGTGTGATCCTCGCAGACGCAAAATTTACGACACATAATGCAAGTGAAGATCATTGTGGTACCTGTCAGAAATGTTTGGATATTTGCCCTACCAGTGCGTTTCCTGCGCCGTATAAATTGGATGCACGGCGTTGTATTTCTTATCTCACAATTGAATTTGATGGTATTATTGAAACCGAATATCGCAAGCCCATTGGGAACCGTATTTTTGGTTGTGATGATTGTCTGGCAGTTTGCCCTTGGAATAAATTTGCTCAAATAGCTTCCGACACGAGAATGCAAATAGGAGCGGGACCAGGCTTGCTTCGACTTAGCAGGCTATTAGCCTTAACTGACTCAGGCTTTCGGGAGTTGTTTTCAGGCACACCAGTGCGCAGGGCAGGCTATAAAAAGTTTATTCGCAACTGCTTAATTGCAGCTGGAAACTCCTCTGACCAATCACTTATACCTATTATAATCAGCTATTTGGAAGATGAAGTCATTGCAGTAAAAATTATGGCGATCTGGGCCTTACGGCAACTTTGCAATGATGACCAATTCCAACAATTAAAAAGTCAGTACAATGACACTCAGCCAGAGCTTGTAGCTGAGTGGAGTGCGGTCATATAAAAAAGGTGCTAAAGTAGCAAGTGCCTTATATTTTGATAAATGCAAGGAAAGTTATACTTTATGATGAAAGGTTTGCTGCCCATGCTGGGTTACGTCAAGGCTCTCTATTTCGTTATACTCTGATATATAAATGTTTGATTTTGCTTTAATAGCTTTTAGAATCATAAAGCTGATAAGAGCTGTCTAACCTAACGTTATACCAACCGAACAAAGCTGAATCATAAACTGGTCTGATATAGAAACGTTGGCTGTTAATTCAGGTCCGCTAAAGGAAGTGGTGGTAAGAACAGATACAAGTAAGGTTCAAATAATACCCCACGCCATTTACCGCAAACACTTCTAGGGAATCATCTAAGCTAGATTTGTTGCAATTTCAATCAATCGCTGCATAACAGCTACATCCGCCGACAAGTCTAAGGAAAATTCTGCCTCTGCTACTATGTCTATAAATCGAAAAGCTGCCTTAACTGTCACAAGGTCTGCAATTCCTCCCAGAGAAAATAACACAAGTCCTGACAATGTAATGAGTAATACTAGTGCAGTGGCCATTAGTATCCATGCTGTATCCCCAGTGTCAATTGTGGCTTGCGCTAATGAGGGCAAAAGTAAAACGAAGCAAACATAAGACAAAAGTATACACAAACATTTGAAAAAGATAATGTTTGAAACACAGTTTGCCTCCTTTAATGTGTTTTGGGGTTTGATAACAAATTATGTTTTATTTGCTTCTAAAACAATCAATATTGGGAATATCGATTCGTAATTAAGCATTTTATTGGCCACATGCACATTATAAGGGGGCTGTGTTGCAATCCAACTGATTGAATTTGTGCTATTACAAAAAATTATTGATTGAATATCAGTATTACTCTTTTTTAAGGTCTGATATTTTATCTAATTTCCAAAGCATTGGAAATTTCAATATGCCGCCAATGCATATAATTAACCCAAGTGCTCCGCCCATTATCGTCGCTCCAATTGGACCAATGGCTGTTGCAAAAGTGCCCGCTCTAAATTCACCAAGTTGATTTGAAGAAGCTGTACATGTCGCAAAAACGGCGCTAACCCTTCCACGTACAGCATCTGGTGTAATAGTCTGCGCAAGCGTAAAACGTATATTTACACTAAGCATGTCGGTGGCTCCATATACGAAGAGCGCAACAAGGCTAAGCCAAAATATCTCTGAGAATCCAAAGACTAAAATAGATATTGAACAAAGCGCGAAGGCTGCAAAAAGCTTTTTACCACAATGGCGTAAAGGACCAAGATTTGATAACACAATACCCGTGGTAACAGCGCCAATCGCCGGCATTCCGCGCATTAAGCCGAGTCCATTTGGTCCTACATCCAGAATGTCTGCTGCATAAATCGGGAGTAGAGCTTCTACGCTGCTTAGAAGAACAATGAAAAGGTCTAACAGAATTATTCCGAGCAATACTTTATTTTTAGCAACAAACTTGATGCCACTCAGAAATGGTTTCAGGCCAGTTTCAACAGGCGCATTAATTGTTAATTTTGGCAGGAATAGATATGATGTGAATGATACGACAACTATAAACAGGCATATCCCATAAACCTGTCTATCTATAAACGCTATTAGCAATCCAGCAATTAAAGGGCCAATTGTTTTAGCAAAGTTACTAACAGTAGAAGTTATTGCAACAGCTTTTGCTAAATTTTCTGAAGATACAATATTGGGAAGAATTGCGTGTTCAGATGGAATTTGGAATGCGCGCGCACTGCCATGTAAAAGAAGCATCCAAAAGATAAAAGAAATTGGGATTGAGTCAAATTGCATTGCAAAAAAAATACCTGAAAAAGCAACAAATTCAACAAGCGTGCAAACTAGCAGAATATATTTTCGTTGTACCCTATCAATAATCACCCCCGTTATTATAAATAGTGCAAAAGTGGGCAGTATCTGCATAAGTCCAATAAGTGCAAGATAAAAGGGTTCCTTTGTTTCTATATAAACGTGCCATCCCAAAGCAACAGAAAGCATAACGCCAGCCATCCAAATAGATACACGTCCAATAAGGAAGGCTAAGAATTTACGCTCAATCATTTTGAAGGAGTTCTCTCAACGTTTTTTATCCGTTATGACTTTTTTTTGTGATTCAATAATCGTCAACCACTTTTTCAACCCGTATTCAAAATAGAGATGCCATTTGCAAGGGTTTTTATTTGCAAATTTTAACTTCGGAATATCCTAGGTATTATTATAAAAGCTCTGTACTAGCAATGCACTAATGTATTCACTAATTCATATTCATCAAACTCGAGCTGAGTGAGTGGATATCGTATATTCTACCGATCTTTTCTATCTCAACGAAGATAAAGTAAAAATTAATTCAATAATAGAAAAAAGGTGTGTGTTTTGCCCAAGTAAACAAGCCATTTCCTATTTCAAATAGTAACACAATGATGCTTTTAGCTGGCGGATAGCTCATATTGACTTTTACGTTGAATATACACTTTTTCAGAAAGCGAGTGCCAGCTCATGCATTTGCCAGAAGGAGATCGCCCGCAATTACATTTCCGCGCTTCTTTTTTATCAATTTTTTTAGGCCTTTCGCAATTACAAACGGTCCTATCACGCATACAAATGCAACTTAATTCGTTACTCATCTTGTCACAACCTTCTATATTGCTAAACCAATGTTTATATTTTTTACGAAGGTGATTAGTTATCAGATCTTTAAATTTCTGTCAGAGGATAATTTTATTTGGAGCGGCTGACCAGGTTCGAACTGGCCCTAAGAGCTTGGAAGGCTCTTGTGCTACCACTACACCACAGCCGCTAAGATAAAAAACTATCCTCCCGTAAAACATTGATACCTGATTAAAATAAAATTGTTAACCTATTTATTCTCATGCACTAAATTCTCATTTTGGATAATTGATCTCAATATAATTACAAATCAATCCATCCAGCAAGATTATCTTTAACAAGTGAGTAAATTACATTCATGCCAAATGTGCTGTCGTTTAAACAGGACACATAAGTGAAATTTTCACCTCCGGCCTCTTTATAAATCTCTTGACCTTCCATTGCCAATTCCTCAAGTGTTTCGAGGCAATCAGCAGAAAATCCGGGCGCCATGATCGCAAGTGATTTTGTTTTCGCTTCACCTAACTTATGCAACGTCTCATCAGTATATGGTTTGATCCAAGGCTCTTTTCCGAACCGGGATTGAAAAGTTACAGAAAGTCGCTCTATAGGCCAGTCAAGTTTTTCACGAACCAGACGAGCTGTTTTCATGCAATGACAATGATAGGGGTCTCCTAAGGTAAAATACCTTTCTGGAATGCCGTGAAAGGATAGCATCAAATGGTCTGGAGTCTCACCACGCATGAATCGTCTTCGAAAGGATTGAGCTAATGCATCGATATAAACATCATTATCGTGCCAGGGAGGAACCGTTCTTATAGCGGGTTGCCATCTTTGCTTCAGCGCCCATTTATAAACCTCATCATTAACAGTAGCTGTAGTGGCAGCGGCATATTGAGGATACATAGGCAAGATTAAGAATTGGCTACAACCCAAATATTTCAATGAATTGAGTTGATCAGGGATCGATGGATTTCCATATCTCATCGCCCATGCAACTTCAAGATTGGAAACATCCCTGAAGGTTTTTGCTAAGTGTTCTGCCTGCAAACGAGTTGTTTTGCGCAAGGGACTTCCATCAACATCATCTTTAATCCACACTCTGTCATATGCTTCACCTGACTTCTTGGGACGGATATTTAAGATAATTCCATTTAAAATTATCCACCATAATATCCTAGGAACTTCTACAACTCGTCTGTCTGAGAGAAACTGTTTTAAATATCGACGCATAGATTTTTTATCTGTTGCATCTGGGGTACCAAGATTTACCAGCAATAATCCTGTTTTTGTAATACTTGGAAAAGTAGGATGGTCGTCAGGAATTAGTTTTAGGCTCATAGTTACGCTCAAACATTAATGGTCACAGAAAAACTATGTTATATCAAGCTGAAATAGCTCGGTTATTAGCATTTGCTGAAACTACGGACGGCGGGTTAACCTCATTGAATGTTTTTGAAAGCGCAATTACAAGGTCATCTATCATCTCATTGCTATGCAATGGTCCAGGTGTAATGCGAAGCCGTTCAGTACCTTTTGGAACAGTTGGAAAATTAATTGGCTGGATATAAAAACCGTATTTTTCAAGTAACAACTGACTAATTTGCGAGCATTTCGCAGCATTACCTACCATCACTGGCACAATATGTGTGCTGCCTGTTAAAAAGGGCATACCATATTCTCGAAGACGCTTTTTAAGTCGTCTGGATTGTCGATGCTGGGCATCTCTTTCAATTTGGCTTTCACGTAAATGTTGAACTGAAGCAAGAGCTGCTGAAGCGAGAGGAGGAGGCATTGCAGTTGTAAAAATAAACCCAGAGCCATAACCGCGGACAGCATCACAAATTGAATCACTAGCGGCAATGTAGCCTCCCATTGTTCCAAAAGCCTTGCCGAGCGTTCCCTGCAATATATCAATTTCAGATTCCAACCCCTCTTGTTGAGCGACACCACCGCCTTGGCTACCGTACATTCCAACGGCATGAACCTCGTCCAAATAAGTCATTGCGTTATATTTTTTTGCTAAGCCAACAATTTTCGAAATAGGTGAAATGTCTCCATCCATAGAATACACAGATTCAAAAATAATTACTTTATGTCGTTCATAGGGCTGGGCTTTTAAAAGTGTTTCTAAATGTTCAACATCGTTATGTCGAAAAATTACCTTCTCCGCACCACCATAACGTATGCCAGATATGATGGATGCGTGATTCATAGAGTCAGACAAAATAACAGGGTCATCTAATAATGCAGAAATAGCACTGATACTTGCCTCATTTGCAACGTAACCCGATGTGAATACGAGCGCCCGCTCTTTGCGGTGAAGTGACGCTAGTTCTGTCTCCAAAGCCACGATTGCATGGCTAGTCCCTGAAATGTTGCGTGTTCCACCTGCTCCAGTACCATGACTGTTAGCTGATTCCATCATTGCTTTTATGGATAGCTTGCTTTGACCCATTCCAAGATAATCATTGGAACACCAGATAATAACGTCCTTTGGTCCTGTATCGCTATGCCATATAGCATGCGGATGGTCTCCAGCTTTTCGCTCGAGTTCAGCAAAAACACGGTACCTATTTTCCGTTTTTAACCTATTAACTTGTTTTTTGAATAAGGATTGATAATCCAAATACGTCTCCGAAAATTGCTCTAAACATACTATTTTGTTTTCAACATAACAACTCTACGTTTAATGTGTAGCAGCTTTAACCCCAAGTGGGCAATTCTTTTACCATGTGACAAAGTGATGCGTCTATTTTTTAGAATTTTTATCGACAACTTTCACATCAGCAGCTGAGAATTTAAGTTCCGGAATTTTGCCAAACGCGTCTAGCGCTGAATTTGTAAGCAAATTCGCAGGAGCCTCTTCAAAGCAAAATGGAATAAATAACATCCCTTCAGGTAATCCTGGGTCAAGGCGTGCTGCAAGCGATATGGTTCCCCGTCTCGTAGAAATTTGCAGTTGAGTGCCAGCATGACCACCAATCTTGCGAAGATTCTCCGGATTGATGTGTATTTCGGCAACAGGCTCAATTGCATCTAGAACTTCAGAGCGACGCGTCATTGAGCCGGTATGCCAATGCTCAAGCAGTCTTCCTGTGGACAAGATAAATGGGTAATCATCATCTGGTTCCTCATTAGGTGGAAGATAATTTGCGGGTGTAAATTTTCCCAATCCGGATTCTGTTGGGAATGTCTCGGTAAATAACAGGTCCTGCCCCTCTGAATACTCATCTATGCATGGATATGTAACAGCATCCTCTTTTTCAAGACGTTGCCATGTAATCCCGGTGAGTGAGGGCATAACAATGCGCATTTCGGCAAATATCTCCTTTGGATGTTGATAGTTCCATTTAAGTCCCATTCGGGTTGCAATTTCCTGAATAATCCAAAAATCTTGTTTTGCATTGCCTGGCGGAGAAACTGCCTGTCTGCCAAGCTGCACTCTTCTGTCTGTATTAGTAACTGTGCCGGTCTTCTCTGGGAAGGCGGATGCTGGGAGAATTACATCAGCAAATGCAGCAGTTTCTGTAGGGAAAATATCTTGAACAACAAGACAGTCAAGTTTTGACAGAGCAGCCCTCACATGATTTTGATCTGGATCCGACATAGCAGGATTTTCTCCCATTATATACATGCCCTTAATATCTCCATTAAACGCAGCATTAGTGATCTCAACAACAGTTAGCCCAATTTCCTCTGGTATCGGAAACTGCCAGATAGCTTCATACTTTTTTCTGATTTGAGGGTCAGATACTGACTGATAATCTGGCAGGAACATTGGGATAAGACCAGAATCCGATGCGCCCTGAACATTATTTTGCCCACGCAATGGATGCAGTCCTGCTCCTTTTTTGCCTATATTGCCTGTTAATAAAGCTAATGAAATTAGGCATCTAGAATTATCTGTTCCATGGGTGTGTTGAGATATCCCCATACCCCAGAAAATAATGCCGGCAGATGCATTTGAGAATTTGCGAGCAACGAGTTTGATATCCTCGGCGGGTACTCCGCAAATGGGAGACATCGCCTCTGGAGTAAGATATTTTACTGTTTTTGCAAGCTGTTCAAATCCTTCTGTATGGGTGTTTACATAATCACGATCATATAATTCTTCAGAAATAATTACATTTAACAGAGCATTCAGCAGTGATACATCGCTGCCTGGTTTAAAATTAAGTGATTTCGTTGCGTATCTATCAAGTGCCTGAGCCCGAGGGTCTAGTACAAATAACTCTGCCCCTCTTTGCGCAGCGTTTTTGATGAAGGTTGCTGCAACAGGATGGTTAACGGTTGGGTTTGCGCCGATGACCAAGATAGCGTCTGCATATTTTACTTGCGAGAATGAGGCTGTTACCGCCCCAGAGCCGATATTCTCAAGTAATGCAGCAACCGATGATGCATGGCATAGTCTTGTGCAATGGTCTACATTATTTGTATGAAAACCAGTGCGAATTAATTTTTGAAAAAGATACGCTTCTTCATTCGTTCCTTTTGCCGACCCAAATCCGCTTAAAGCAGAACCCCCATAATCTAACTTAATCTTTTTTAGTCCACCCACGGCCTTTTCAAGAGCTTCTTGCCAGCTTGCTTCTCTGAAGTGATTGAGTGGGTTTGACGGATCAAAATTCTTCCAGTCCTTTTTTGGCACGTTTTTCTTTCGAATAAGAGGTTTGGTAAGTCTTTCTTTGCTGTGAATATAATCGAACCCATATCGCCCTTTTACACACAGCCTACCAAGGTTGGCGGGCCCTTTTTTGCTCTCAACGCCAACAATTTTTTTATCCTTAACCTGAAAGCTCAGTTGACACCCAACACCACAATAAGGGCAAACAGAATCAACTTGCTTATCTGGTGTGATAGCAAGTTTTGTTGCGTCTTCGTTCATCAGGGATTTTGGAAGCAATGCTCCAGTTGGGCATGCTTGCACACACTCACCGCAACCAACACAGGTTGATGCGCCTATTTTATCATCAAAATCAAATATGATATGGGCATCAGCACCTCTTCCAGCCATTCCAATCACGTCATTAACCTGAACCTCTCTACAGGCTCGGATGCATAGACCGCATTGAATGCACGCATCCATATTTACCGCAATTGCGGGGTGTGAGTTATCAGCTTCTATTGACGGTCCTCTGGGGAATCTGCTGGTTTCTAACGCATGTTTTTTAGCCATTTGCCAGAAATGAGAACTATCATCATAGGCTGTTTCTTTATTGGGGTGGTCGGATAATAAAAGTTCCATTACCAGTTTTTGTGAGTCTTTGACCCTATCTGTATCCGTTGTCACAATCATACCGTCACTTACTTTTCGTTGGCATGAGGCTACAAGAGTTCGTTCGCCCTCGATTTGAACCATGCATGCACGGCAGTTTCCGTCTGCTCTGTAGCTTTCATCATTTTTATAACATAAATGAGGTATCTCGATTTTATGCTGATGTGCTACCTGCCAAATGGTCTGTTCCAATTGAGCATGCACCTCTTTTCCATTAAGAATGAATTTGACTTGATTTTTGGCAACTGGATTATGTTCATTCATGTATTATTACCTGATGAATTAATATCTGTTGAGACCGACAAGAACGAACTACCACATTCTTCAGGAAAAAAACGCATCGCACAACTCAAGGGATTAGACGCGGCTTGTCCAAGACCGCATATACTTGCATCTTTCATTACTGTCGCTATTTCGGATAATAATTCTGGTTGATACCTTGCTGAGTTCATGATAGCCACTGCTTTCTCTGTTCCTGCACGGCATGGTGTACACTGACCACAAGATTCATGTTTGAAAAACTGCATGAGATTCCTCGCAACATCCCAGATATTGTCGCAGTCGGAGAGAATAACAATTGCATGGCTACCAACAAAGCAGCCATACTCGGCAAGTTCTCCGCCAAAATCAAGTTCGATATTTGCTTTGCTAGCCGGTAATATTCCACCTGAAGCGCCACCTGGAAGATAGGCTTTGAAAACGTGACCTTCTGCCATACCTCCACATTTTTCAATTAATTCGTTCGCTGTGGTACCTGCGGGTGCTAAAACTAATCCGGGGTTTGCTACTCTTCCAGATACTGAATAGCTTCGATGTCCAGGGTTTTTGGTGGTTCCTTGACAGTTAAACCAATCGGCGCCGTTTTTAAGTATGGCAGGAATCCAAAATAATGTTTCCACATTATTTACCAGGGTAGGACGCCCAAAAAGTCCTAATTCGGCAACAAATGGTGGCCTGTGACGCGGTAATCCCCTTTTGCCTTCTATTGATTCTATCATGGCTGACTCCTCGCCGCAAATATATGCGCCAGCTCCCCGCCTAAGATGTATAGTGGTGTGGTCTGCTAAATTGGTGGCTTCTAGTTTTTGAAGTTCACATCTCAGTAAATGCAGTATCTCTGGATATTCGTCTCTTATATATATATAACAATCAGATATTCTGACTAACAGCGCTGCTATCAATATACCTTCTATCATTTGATGCGGGTTTGTTGAGAGATAATGTCTATCTTTGAATGTTCCTGGCTCTCCTTCATCTGCATTTACAGCCATCAGGCGCGGCCCAGTTTGTTGTCTTACAATCCGCCATTTTTTGCCTGTAGGGAATCCTGCTCCGCCAAGACCTCTTAATGCAGAACCCTCAATCTGTAAAAGTGCTGCTTCGTGCTCTTCCTTGTTATCAGATTGCTTAAGGTGATTTAGGATTTCATATCCACCAGAATTTATGTAGGAATTAATATCCGAAGCAGTTTTTGAAATATTTAACTTATTTTTTTCTTCTATTGATTGTGTATGTATGAGTTCTCGTAACATCTTTAGATTTATTTTTGGAATTAAAAAATGACCGTCAGCTGCTACCGGAGCTTGGTCGCAAGCACCAAGGCAAGGCGCTGAAATATAACGAATTTCTGACGTGTCATTTTGTGATGCAGCATCGAGCATTTTTTCAGAATCAAACAATGTACATGTGAGAGAAGTACAAACACGAATAGTACGAGATGGCGGCGGTGCTTGTGTTTCTTTTATAAGAATAAAATGATCGTAAAAACTGGCAATTTCCCAAACTTCTGATAAAGGAAGTTTCATAATGAATGCCAAAGCGGCGAGGTGGTTGGAAGAGAGAAAAGAGTATTTATCCTGAACTAAATGTAAATATTCTATTAACATATCTCTTTGAAGATAATTTGGCAGCAACGCCTTTAGATCATCAAGAGCGGTCTGTTCTACAATTCGCCCTTTAGGTTTTAAATTGCCTATTCTTTTATTTTGTTTTCGGTTTTTATATGAATTAGCCATGTTTCGGACCCATGAGGGGGAAAAAATGTGTCGTAATTAAGATATCAGCTTATCGTCATTCTGTAATTATTTATAAACGTCAAAATGTTAGGTGAAATAAACTGTTAGTGCCCTATTCTGTCTCGTCTGCGACAGGGACAAGTAAAATGGTTGAAGCATTTATTAATTGTTTTCCACAATTTTCAAAATTAACGGTGACTCTAGATCCTTCGACAGACTGCACTTGTCCGATCCCCCAATCAGGCCTCTCAGGGTGAACAACAAAATCTCCTAAACTATAATCGATGAATAATGCCATATTTGAGGTTTAGTAACATGAAGTTTAGATAATTTCTACCCATCCGGCCGAATAGCACATAATGAACTTAAACTATTGAATTTGAAAATTTAGAGCTCAAAATTGTTTAAAGCAAGTTCTATATGCGAAACTTGAATTTCTACACTCATATCATCAATTCCATAAAGCAACGTGTCTCATTAAGAGCCTGCGCATGTTGATACATATTTTTGACTCCAAATTGTTTGAGTTTAAGCATTTTTTTGACCGGTTCGTTCTTGGTTACCGCGCTACTTGTAGATAAAAGTATCTATTATTTAGGACTCTGGCCTGTCTATCCTTCTATAAAGGTCAGACAAGAAAATATTTTTATTTAGAATTGCTTTTTTGCTAAAAGAGGGCAAATAAAGAAATCGGGATTATTTACGTGTCAGGTTTGCAAGCTTTCTACTTACCGCTACAAAATGTTTATCAGGTTTTATTTCCAAATCGACAAGATTTTTGATTTTGGGGCCGTATCCGAAAGCACGTCCATTGATATTCTCTGGTTATGCTACTTATTCATGATTGGTAGATGGTTTGCTACATATCTATTTGCTCCAGCGCGCAGTGCTTTTACACATTGATCAAAAGAGTTACAGCTCGAGATAACCAAAATTCAGATGGCAATATAGATTTTTAGATAAAGTAGACGATTCGAGTTCTATATCGGTCTAAAATATTAGATATAATATTATGCCACTCACGGGGCTCTATTTCATTTATCTCAGAAATTATATTGGCAATATGAGAATTATTAAATTCGCCTTCCTTCGATACAACTTAATAATCAACTAATAGCATTATTTTTAAATTTTGAACTCAACCTCGAAAGGTTATGGGGGTTGTCCCACTATATATCAACAGATACGATTTATACTCTTTAAGACAAGTTTACTTGCTTTTAGATTTGTTCCCTTGTTAAAGGTTCAAATAAAAAATTTGTGATTTAAAGTTTGTTAATTTTTCCAATATGAGAGAAAAAGCATGCTCTAGCTAATTATACACTTGATTTTTAAATTTAAGAGCGATATCCGAATTCGTACGCGAGCGAAAAAAATCGCAAATCTATTGTTGATTGGGGGAAATGATGATGGAAGTATCGACGCTAACGACAGAGAGAAACACTAGTGTTCTTAAAGCAAATAACGTAGACGAAAAAAAAGTACAATTGCCG
Source organism: uncultured SAR116 cluster alpha proteobacterium (assembly GCA_902516825.1). Classification (GTDB taxonomy): domain Bacteria; phylum Pseudomonadota; class Alphaproteobacteria; order Puniceispirillales; family Puniceispirillaceae; genus UBA5951. Next base: position 26,636 of record CABXZZ010000006.1, on the reverse strand, counting down.
GTTAACTACCAACCGTCTGAAAACGAAGATTTTATGAATCCTATACAATCTGAATATTTCCGTCAGAAATTATTGCGCTGGCGAGCTGAATTATTGGATGAAGCAAATCAAACAATTGCTAATTTATCGAAAGAAAGCCTTCATCGACCCGACCAAATGGATCGCGCTCAAATAGAAAGTAATGCTGCTTTAGACCTACGCACTAGGGATAGAGAACGAAAGTTATTGCAAAAAATTGAGTCGGCCTTGAGACGTATTGAAGAAGGAAGCTATGGTTATTGTGAAGAAACAGGGGACCCAATTAGTCTATCTCGTTTAGAGGCTCGGCCAATTGCGGCATTGAGTTTGCACGCACAAGAAATGCACGAGAGAATGGAGCGAGTCCACAAGGACGATTAATTTGGGTGCCAATCGATTGTTTGAGAAAGTTATGAGTTTTGATAACGAATTGTTTTTTTTCAAATAGAAGAAGGTAACTCGAACTATTAAACCATTAATATGAAATTTCAATTCGATCAACCGGATCCGTTTATTTACTGCAAAACCATTTTGCTAATAGTGTTTTGATAAACATAAAAAAATGTGTCTATGTAAAATACTGTAGCTTATTAAGCAAAAAAACTTTAGGTGACAGCTACCATATGAAAAAAATTAAGTGAAAGAGCTGCACTCTTTGGGAACGTTTTAAGGTCAGATTATTATTCATTATGTGAGAAATGATATTATGTTTATCACAATATAGAGTTATAAAATCATACAAGAATTTCAACTGCTCCGATTTTATCTGGAAAGCTCTGAAAATTTATTTACCTTGCTGATAAAAGAGCTGAGCTTGTTCAGTTGGTTGATATTTATAGCGCTTATATTAGTATGATTGTCAGAGGTTAAAATACTAGTAGATGAAGATGAGATATAATTAATCTACTTCAATTTATTAAAAATTCTATGGATGTATTTTAAGATATGGAGGAAGTCCTTAAACCTCAACAGGCCGATTATTCAAATTTAATTTAAATTATTTAATATTATCGAATATTAATCAAAAAAATCATCTACTTTTCAAGTAGATAAAAAATGATTTCTATCGACGTCACTTACTTAAGTTTCATTTAAAGAAAAATTAACCTGCGTTTTCTGCATTAGATGGAAGGAATCCTTTGCTTGATTGTCTTTCTTAAAAAAATATCGAAGATGAGAATATGTACTAACCTCGGTTTAGCATATTTTGAATATATAGAACCCTATGTGTTCATTGAATAAGAGGAAAATGAGAAAATTTTTTAGTTTAATTTTCCTTTTTAAAAATATTAATTGTTTTTTTTCAGAGTGTTAGTCACATTTGGACAAATTCGAGTCAATGTTAGTTGGATAATCTATGTTAAAATAACTTGCGCTTAGAACAAAACAAGTACATATGTAGAGAACAAAACATAAACAAATAGCCCTAATGAAAATATTACCTTGTGATTTTTTGGTACAATAATTCATTTCTGGACAATGAAGTTTGGCTATGCATGATGGAGGCAATATTGAATAATAATGTAGTGGAAATGAGAATGGTAGGAGATGATAAATCAAAAGCATTGGAGGTTGCAATTGGTCAAATCGAAAAAGCCTTTGGAAAAGGCTCAGTTATGCGCCTTGGTCAGAATGACTCAGTTGTAGATGTTCAAGCAATATCAACTGGATCACTCGGACTTGACATTGCGCTCGGTATTGGGGGGTTTCCAAAAGGAAGAATTATCGAAATCTACGGACCAGAGTCATCTGGCAAAACAACCTTAGCCTTGCATGCAGTTGCACAATCACAAAAAGAAGGTGGTAATTGTGCGTTTGTAGACGCAGAGCATGCATTGGATCCAGTTTACGCCAAAAAACTTGGGGTAGAACTTGATAATTTACTTATTTCACAGCCAGATGCCGGAGAGCAGGCATTGGAAATTGCAGACACATTAGTGCGCTCTGGTGCAATAGACGTTCTTGTAGTTGATTCGGTTGCTGCATTAGTTCCAAGAGCCGAACTCGAAGGCGAGATGGGCGATACTCATGTCGGCCTCCAGGCAAGACTTATGAGCCAAGCATTACGAAAGTTGACGGCTTCTATTGCGAAATCAAACTGTTTAGTGATATTTATCAATCAAATAAGATTAAAAATCGGCGTAATGTTTGGAAGTCCAGAAACCACGACAGGTGGTAATGCATTAAAATTTTACGCATCAGTCAGATTGGATATAAGAAGAATAGGGTCTATAAAAGACAAGGATGAACCTATTGGAAACCAGACAAGAGTAAAGGTAGTAAAAAATAAAGTTGCCGCTCCGTTCAGGCAGGTTGAGTTTGACATTATGTATGGAGAGGGAATATCAAAAACAGGTGAGCTAATTGATTTGGGAGTTGCTGCCGGATTAGTTGAAAAATCAGGATCGTGGTATTCTTATGATACGCAGCGCATTGGTCAGGGACGTGAAAACGCTAAAGTCTTTATGAAAGAAAATCCGTCTGTTTCTGATAAGCTTGAACATGCAATTCGAGAAAATGCCGGTTTGGTGCAAAGCCAAATGCTAGATGAGACGATAGCAGACGACCCTGAGGTCAGTGAATAATATTTTTTTGTCTGGTGTCAAATAACCCTGTTTTTTATTATGTTAAACCTAAGTTTATCTTTATCTGGATGATTTTAGGTTCATTTATGTATTTTTAGCCTTTTCTTTTCAATTCTGTGAATTTTGTTGTAGACAATAACCTAGACAAAATCATTATATTTATCTTACAAAAGCAAGCAGAATTAGTTCGCTATTGTACTTGGGTTAGGTAAAAATAATTACAATTGAAAGCTAGATACTTCCATGTCGAATGTAAACGATATTAGGTCGAAATTTTTATCTTACTTTGCGGGCAACCTTCATAAGGAAGTAAGGTCAAGTCCCCTTGTTCCTGTGAATGACCCTACTTTAATGTTTACAAATGCAGGTATGGTTCAGTTTAAAAATGTTTTTACTGGCATGGAATTTCGCGATTACCAACGGGCAGTAACATCGCAAAAATGTGTAAGAGCTGGAGGTAAACATAACGACCTGGAGAATGTTGGTTACACAGCAAGGCATCACACTTTTTTTGAAATGCTGGGAAACTTCTCATTTGGCGATTACTTTAAAGATCACGCCATTGAACTGGCTTGGAACCTTTTAACCAAAGAATATGCGCTTAACCCTAATAAATTGTTGGTTACTGTTTATCATGAGGATGATGAAGCCTCATTGCTTTGGAAAAAAATCGCAGGGTTATCCGATGATAGAATAATTCGAATTAGCACCTCTGATAACTTCTGGTCAATGGGGGAACTGGGTCCTTGTGGTCCCTGTTCTGAGATATTTTATGACCATGGGGAGCATATTCACGGTGGGCCGCCTGGGTCAGCTGATGAGGATGGTGATAGGTTTATTGAAATCTGGAACTTAGTATTCATGCAGTATGAGCAGACTGAAGCTGGTCGGATAGATTTACCAAGGACATCTATTGATACGGGAATGGGGCTTGAAAGAATTGCCGCTGTTCTTCAAGGTAAGCACGATAATTACGATATAGATCTTATGCGGGCGTTGGTTGAAGCATCAGCTCATATATCGGGGACAGAGTTAGATGGGCCGCAGTCCGTGTCGCATCGTGTCTTAGCCGACCATCTTCGTTCGGTAGGTTTTTTAATTGCCGATGGTGTATTGCCTTCCAATGAAGGGCGTGGGTATGTGTTGCGCAGGATTATGCGTCGTGCCATGAGACATTTACACCAGCTTGGATGTGAGGAGCCCATTATGCATAAGCTTGTGCCAACTTTAGTGCAAGAGATGGGGGGGCATTATCCGGAACTTTATCGTGCAGAGGCTTTGATATCCCAGACTATTGAATTAGAAGAATCTCGTTTCAAGGATACTTTATCTCGAGGCCTTAAAATTCTGCAAGAGGAATTACAAGTCAGCTCTCGTAAAAAGATATTGGAAGGCTCAACTGCATTTAAATTATATGATACTTATGGATTCCCTTTGGATCTTACACAGGATTATTTAAGGGGCTATGACTGGAAAGTTGATGTAAATGCTTTCGATAAGGCTATGCTTGCGCAAAAAAATGCGGCTCGTGCGGCAAGGGCTGGATCTAGCGGTAAAACTGAGGGTAAAATATTCGTAGAACTAGCAGACAAGAATGGCGGTACAGAATTTTTAGGATATAGTTTGGTATCAACACAAGCCATCGTCACCAACATAATATCTGACGACACAGAAATTAATAGAGCTTCACAGAACAATGAAGTCATTATTATCACTAACCAAACACCCTTTTATGCGGAGTCTGGTGGACAGGTTGGTGATGTGGGTGAATTGTCTTGGCAAGATGGTGCTGCAATTGTTCGTAATACAACAAAAACATCATCGCTATTTTTGCATCACTGTAAAATAATTAAAGGGTCATTATTCCAAGGTCAGCCAGTACAAATGGAGATTGATATTAGCAGGCGGGATAGTTTACGTGCAAATCATAGCTCAACCCATTTATTGCATGAGGCGCTGAGATTAACATTAGGAGACCATGTTATGCAAAAAGGTTCTTTTGTTGCTCCCGATCGGCTGAGATTTGATTTTTCAAATAATGAAGCAGTTAAGTCTGACAAGTTAGATGTAATTGAAGATATTGTAAACCATCATATTCAAATGAATTCCTCGGTAGACACACGAATTATGACGCCAGAAATGGCTATTTCTGAGGGTGCAATGGCACTATTTGGCGAAAAATATGGAGATGAAGTTAGAGTAGTCACAATGGGCGGAGAAGTTGATTTGCGAACAAAATCTGCTTGGTCAATTGAACTTTGTGGTGGAACACATGTGAAAAGAACAGGCGACATTGGCCTATTCAAAATAATTTCCGAATCTGCTGTTTCAGGAGGAGTTAGAAGAATAGAAGCGGTAAGCCAGAATGCCGCACGTCTTTGGATTTCTGAGCGAATGATGATTTTGGGAAAAACAGCCACCTTGCTTAAATCTAAAGTTGAACTTGTTTCGGACAGAGTAGAAAATTTATTAATTGAAAAGAAAAAACTTGAAGGTGAGGTTGCTCACTTAAGGCAAAAAATAGCAAGTGGTAGTTTTCTTGTTGAGGGTAGTGGTTCAGAAAAAGTTGGTGAATTTACCTTTATTGGAAGGATAATTGAGGACACTCCTGCAAAAGAGTTAAAACCGCTTGCAGACCAGTTGCGCTTAAACGCCATAAAAACAGTCATATGCCTTGTGGCAATTGAAAATTGTAAAGTTTCAATTGTGGTAGCGCTAACTGCTGATTGTGAAGGAAAGCATGATGCCGTTTCGCTGGTTCGTATTGCTGCTGATGCAACTGGCGGTAAGGGTGGAGGTGGGCGATTTGATATGGCACAGGCTGGTGGAAGTGAGCCAAGAAATGCTGGTGTTGCGCTTGAATCTGTTAGAAAAGCAATTACACCATAGATAATAAAAAAACGAAGTAGATTATACTCCGTTTTTTTACCACTCATCTCGCAATCTATAATGCGTGATCAAGACATCGCTTTTTGCAAGTTAACATCTAGCGTGTCAAGAAATTCGTCTGTTGTTTGGAAAGGCTGACTAGCACTTATCAAAATGGCAAGGTCTTTGGTCATTTTCCCACTTTCAATCGTTTTGATACATACTTTTTCAAGTGATTCTGCGAATTTTATGACCTCTGGTGTATCATCAAATTTTCCACGGTAACTGATTCCTCTTGTCCAAGCAAAAATAGAAGCGATTGGATTTGTTGATGTTTTCACGCCTTTTTGGTGTTGACGATAGTGACGCGTGACCGTTCCATGTGCTGCCTCGGCCTCTATTGTTTGACCATCTGGGGTCATTAATACAGAGGTCATTAAACCGAGTGATCCGTACCCTTGTGCAACAGTATCGGATTGCACGTCACCATCATAATTTTTACACGCCCAAACATATCCACCATTCCATTTCATAGCGCAGGCGACCATATCGTCAATTAATCGGTGCTCATATGTGAGTCCAGCTTTTTCAAACTTATCTTTAAATTCGCTCTGAAATACTTCTTCAAAGAGGTCCTTGAAGCGGCCGTCATACGCTTTCATAATCGTATTTTTAGTGGACATATAAACAGGCCAACCAAGGCCAAGGCCGTAATTCATGCATGCTCTTGCAAATCCTCTAATTGATTCATCTAAATTATACATGGCCATTGCAACGCCGCCATCTGGGAAGTCATAAACTTCATGGCTAATGGCCTCGCTTCCATCTGATGGTTGAAATGTCATTGTAAGTTTACCTGGCCCCTTGATTACCATATCTGTGGCACGATATTGGTCGCCAAAAGCGTGTCTTCCTATAACAATTGGCAGTGTCCAACCAGGTACAAGTCTGGGTACATTTTTAGCAATTATAGGTTGTCTGAAGACAGTTCCGCCAAGGATATTTCTGATTGTACCATTTGGGGATTTATACATACGTTTAAGCTCAAATTCTTTTACACGCTCCTCATCAGGCGTTATAGTGGCACACTTCACGCCTACTCTATATTTTTTGACTGCATCGGCAGCGTCAATCGTAATTTGGTCATTGGTCTTGTCTCTAGACTCGATGCCAAGATCATAATATTTTAGATTAACATCTAAATAAGGATGGATAAGTTTCTTTTTGATCTTTTCCCAGATGATACGAGTCATTTCGTCTCCATCCATTTCTACTATGGGATTTAAGACTCTAATTTTTGTCATGATTGACCCCCAAAAATTCAGCGTATTTTTATTTTATTTTATTTTAAATTTCGAATATGCGCGATTAAAACTTTAAATTTTAACAAAGCATAATTGAAATTGTGCGAAGGATAGACAAATTAAAAAAGTGTTTCAATAATTAGACATTAAATCAAAACGTTATTTATGAACTTATTTTACCTGGTGACTGTCTTAGAGTCTATCTATCAACTCATCAGCAGTTTTTGCCCAAAAAACATAATCTAAGTTAGTACCATGCATGAAACCTTGTTCAATAATATGAGAGAGTATTTCATGTAACGGTTGCCAATATCCATCTAGGTCGAATATATGTATTTTTGCATTTAGAAGCTTTAGCTGACACCAAGTTAGGACTTCTATAGTCTCATCTAGTGAGCCAAGTCCCCCAGGCAGAACAACGAAATCAGTTGCATCTTTATACATATAAGATTTTCGCTCGTGCATGGTATTTGTGATTATCAACTTGCCAATACCTTTATGGCCAACTTCATGGTTGTCTAAAAATTTTGGAATGATACCAGTCACATCTGCGCCAGCTGATACAGCACCATCAGCAAAAGCACCCATAAGACCTGTTCTACCACCTCCATAAATAATTTTATGACCTCTAGCTCCTATCATTTGTCCTAATCGATAAGCTTCGCTTGAAAATTGGGGTGATCTGCCCTGAGCAGCACCAGCAAATGCACATATTATTTTCATGTATGATCATCAATAAAAAATTAATAATTTTGCGTTAACGCTATTTGTATCTTATCATTAATTTGTGTTTGTTAGCTAGGAACTATTTAATGAAAAATTCTTTTATATGGTTTTTTGGTTTGGTTGGCGTTTTATTAGTTGGAACTTTTTTTTCAATTCCTGGCAACCAGTCTTTTCAAATTGACGAAGTTGCTACTGAGCTTAAAGGCGAAGCAAAAGATTCAGAGACATCTGCGCCAAATTTAGCAGAAAGGTCAGCTGTTGATATTAGGTCAAATGATGCTGAAGATGAATTAAGCACGCATATGAAGCAGCAAGAGCAAACTAAATTACGTGTTACAATGGCTCAGGTAAGCCCAGACGGCACCAGTGTTTTTGGGGGCGTGGGGCCGGTCGGTCAGACGGTACTTTTATTTAACGGAAATACAGTTATCGCGGAAGCAATCATTAATGAAAAAGGTGATTGGGTTGCTGTCCCTGAAACGATGTTCGAAGCTGGCTCTCACTTTATCCAGCTTGCTATAAAACCAAATGCCGATGAGCAAGAAACTGACAGACTGTCGCTTACAGTTGTAACTGAATCAGAGAACCAAAACCTGTCTGAGTTAAAGACAGATGAGGCGCTACCGCTTACACCTGATACTGAAGCTACTCCTACCATGCAGTCAAACGATGCAGTGATAGCGGATTTGGCTGTAGTAATTGATATCGAAGAGAATAAGCAAAACAAGCCACTTGTGGTGTTTGTACCTAAATCTGACTCATCGATCCCTATAATTATTCAGTCACCTAACCAGTTTTCAGGAAATGACGCAATGATCGTATCCAATGACGTATCAGATAAAGAGCGTTTGCGCTCTGTTGCATCTGTTCTTGATGCGGCGGATGAAATTTCAAATATAGATAAAGAACCCGAATTTATTCAAATAAGAAGCCTATCATGGGAGGATAAGTCAAAGTTAAGATTATCTGGGTTTGCTAGCGGTGGGCATTTAATGCAAGCATATTTTGATTATCAATTTATAGCTTCGATTGAATTAGATAGAGCCACCAAAGATAACAAAGCCTATCGGTGGAGTATGGTCGCAGAAGCATTAATGCAACCAAATAGAAACTATCGTCTGCTCGCCGAGTTAATTGATAAAAATGGAAGTGTTATAAAAACGTCAGAAATTGATGTTAGTTTGGAAACTCTTGCTATTGGAGAGGATGGAAGTGATATGATGGTTATTCATAAAGGGGATGCGTTATGGCGAATAGCGTATAGAACATATGGTCAAGGCGTTCGTTATGTTGATATATTCAAACGTAATACTGAACGCATAAATGACCCTAATCTAATATTTCCCAATCAGATATTTGCAATTCCAGAATAATACCAATTAAGGTTATTATTTGTACCTGTAAATAGGTCAGAAAGAAATGAGTAGAATTAGAGATTATTTTAAAGAAATACTTAATACCCAATCCCCCGCAATGCCGGTTAGAATAATTATCGGTTTGGCTGTGAGTGTACTTGGTTTTTTGTGGCTCCCTTTCGGCATGCTTGGTCTTTTGATATTAATATGGATTGTTTATGTAACAAAAACTCCTGAAATATCAGAATTATCAAGTGCTGGAAGCACAGATATTTTTGTCCCAATGGACGGTCTAGTCACTTCTATAGAGACAACACCAGCAAAAAAAATTATTCGTATTGCGCAACAAATTCATTCTAACAAGCTTATTCTAATGCCGTGTCATGGCAAAATCGATATTAATTTGTTTATCGACGGGTTGTTTTTACCTGCAGATATTTCAAATGCGTCTCGCCTGAATGCTAGACGTGAAATATCGGTAATACAAGATGTTATCCCAAATGTACCCAATGCACAGAACAATGTGTCACTTGTTATTTGGGGGAGGCCATTTGCACGATATCTTGCTAGTCCGATATCTGAAGGAAGAGCGATTAAAGCTGGCGTTCCGATTGCTATTTCACTTTTGCATGGTGATCTGGATATTATATTGCCAAGTAATTACGAGATACTGGTAAATTTAGGAGAATACTGTATTGCTAGCAAAACAGTGCTTGCAAAACAACCCTGACAATAAAATATAGATTGCATTTGTATGCTTGATAAGAAACTACATCCGCTCACAAAGCCATTGTTATCATATTTTGCCTCGATTGCTATAAAAGCAGGTATCTCCGCGGATTTAGCAAGCATAATCGGGTTTGTTTTCGGCGTTATTGCTGCTTGTATGATAGGATTTGGTTTTTTTTTCATAGCGCTTGTTTTTTTTATTATAAACCGCTGTTTTGACGGTTTAGACGGAGCTATAGCGAGAGCTGGTGAGCCAACCTGTAGAGGTGGTTTTTTAGATATTGTATTCGATTTTATAATTTATAGCTCAATCCCATTTGCATTTTCGATTCATGATATTGGCAATAGTTTCGCTGCTTGTTTCCTTATTTTTAGTTTTGTAGGAACAGGCACTAGCTTTCTCGCTTATGGTATTATGCACGCTCAATTATCTCAGAAAAACAAGGACTTATTGAATCAAAAAAGTTTTTATTATCTTGGTGGAATTATAGAGGGAAGTGAGACAATTATATTTATTTTCATAATATTGAGTTTTCCGTCCTTGTTTTCTATCTTGGCGGTATTGTTCGGTTGTTTATGCTGGATTTCGACAATTTTTAGAATTCGTTCAGGTTGGCGTGACTTTTCCTTGAAATAATTATAACCAAAATCCATATCAATCATATATCGAAATATTGCTTTCACTCTGGAGATAAAAATTGAAATTTGGAATCGGGCAGGCAGTAAAAAGAGTTGAAGATAAAGTCCTTATTACGGGCACTGGAAATTTTACAGATGATGTTAATGTGGGCGAGGGGATGGCGACTCATTTTGTTCGCTCAACCTACGCACATGCGAACGTAAAGCATATTAACTTTGAAGAAGCATCAAAGCTTCCAGGTGTTCAATTAATAGTAACACAGAAAGAGTTGGATGATGAGAGCATAGGTGAAATTGAATGTTTGGATTTTGTAAAAAATTCTGATGGGAGTGAAATCTCTCCGACTTCAAGGCCACCTATGGCGCGCAGGGTTGTACGCTGTGTGGGTGACATCGTTGCGATGGTAATAGCAGAAACCAAAGAGCAAGCACTTGATGCAGCGGAGCTGATAGAGATTGAGTATGAAGTTTTGCCTGCAGTTGTTGATACTAAATCTGCACTCGCGCCGAACGCTCCACAACTTTACATTGAATACCCTGGTAATCAGGTTTTCCATTGGCAAGTGGGTAATCATGATGAGACTTTGCGGCAATTTGAAACAGCACGCATGTCAGATGATTCGATCGTCGAATTATCTGTTATTAATAACAGAATAGCACCAAACGCAATGGAGATGAGACAGATAATCGCAATGCCGCATCCAAATACAGAAAATGAAGATGAATTGCTTATTTGGTGCGGAACACAAGGAACTGTTAGCCTATCAAGGCAAATTTCCAAGGCTTTGAGTTTGCCACGAGAAAAGGTACATTTGCGTTCTGGAAACGTCGGTGGTGGCTTTGGATATAAGATATTTCTTCATCCTGAACAACTTTGCGTAAGCTGGGCTGCAAAGAAACTTCGCAAAACAGTTAGATGGCAGCAAGATAGGTCAGAGGGGTTTGTGAGTGACCTGCAAGGCCGCGACATACATAGCTTTGCTAAAGCTTTGGTATCTAATAAAGGAAAAATAAAGGCCCTGCAGTTTAAAAATCAAGCAAATCTAGGAAGTTGGCTGTCTAATTTTGGAATATATGTGCCTACAAAATCTACCTGTCGTACCCTTACAACTCTTTATGACATCCCGTTTGTTAGTTTAGAGGTGACAGGAGTTGTAACGAATACACCAGCTATTGACGCTTACAGGGGAGCCGGGCGTCCTGAGGCTAATTATTTGATGGAGCGCCTGATTGATAAGATTGCATTTGATCTCAAGGTCGACCGCATTGAAGTTCGTAAGGTGAATTTAATTCAGCCAGAGCAAATACCGTATAAGACAGTTTGCAGCGGAACAATTGATTCTGGCGACATGCCAGCTTTGTTTAATTCAGCCCTAACAAATGCCGATGTTTCTGGTTTTCAGAAAAGAAAAAAAAATAGTCTGGAAAATGGTTTCTTAAGAGGTCTAGGAATTGCCCTATATCTTGAATCTTGTGGTAACGGCAAAGATGGTGGTGTGGATATAAGTTTTAATGAGAAAGGTAATGTTATAATAAACGCGGCTCAAATGGAAAATGGGCAGGGTCACCAGACAACGTTAACGCAAATTTTTTCTGATAGACTGGGTTATGATGCTGATAAAATTACTGTTATCCAAGGAGATTCTCGACTCTCACCAGCTGGGAATACCGGGGGCGCTAGAATGACTGTCATCCAAGGGTCTGCAACTGCGAAAGCGGCGGAAGAGATTTTGGGAAAGGCTAAGTCTTTAGCTAGCGATTTTCTCAAATGTGATCTAAGCGAACTTACCTTTGAAGATGGAATATTCAGACATTCAAAAACTAATAAAACAATAACAATTGAGTATCTCGCTCAAACGCTTTTTTCAGAAAATAAGCCACATCCATTTAATACAAAGCATGTTTATACAACTGTTGGCCCTAGTTTTCCATATGGATGCCACGTTGTTGAAGTTGAAATTGATAAAGCAACATTTGTTCCTCAGATAAAGAAATATTCGGTCACAGATGATTTGGGTGGTGTAATTAATCCCGATACACTTGCAGGGCAAATACATGGCGGTATTGCTCAGGGAGTAGGGCAAGCTCTTTATGAGAATTTAGTCTATGATGAAATTGGTCAATGCTTGTCTGGCTCACTAATGGATTATACCTTGCCTCGTGCAGATCACTTAACTATGATATCCCATTACCTAAGTAATACTAAATGCAAGAATAATTACCTTGGTGTAAAAGGTGTTGGTGAAGCAGGTACAATTGGTGCCCCACCAGCCGTTGTTTCTGCTATGTGTGATGCATTATCTGTCGCGCACATCGATATGCCTGTAACGCTATCAAAAATATGGAAAAATAGGAAATAGTTAGGCGTTTAAATGAGTAAAAAAATCTCGAAGTCAGATAAGGAATGGCGCTCATTATTAGCGCCTGAGACATATAGTGTCACCCGTCAAGAAGGAACTGAGCGCGCCTTCACAGGTAAATACTGGGATCATCACGAAGAAGGCATATATGTTTGTGTATGTTGTGGTGCACCGCTATTTCACAGTAATGACAAGTATGATTCTGGGAGTGGCTGGCCAAGTTTTACTCAACCTCACTCGGGTCTTATTGCAGAAAAAGTGGATAAAAGCTTAATGATGCAGAGAATAGAAGTTCATTGTGATAGATGCGAGTCTCACCTAGGGCATGTTTTTTCTGATGGTCCGCAACCTACTGGATTAAGATATTGTATCAATTCTGCCTCGCTTGATTTTCAGTCTGAAGATGAAGCGTAATTAGATTAATCAACACTTGAAGTGCAGGCTGACATAATATGTTGATATCAGGAACTACCCAAATATTTGTTATTTTTGCGCATCCATCTGGACAAGTCCGCGCTCCCAGTTTGTTTAATAGAAAATTCGAAGAGTTAGGTATAGACCATATTATGATACCAATAGACGTCGCACCTCTCGATCTGTCAGATTGTGTGAATTCGATGCGCAAGATTAAAAATCTGCGTGGGGGAGTGGTCACAATTCCTCACAAAATTGAAATTGCGAAACTATGTGACGAGCTAGGGCCTGGCGGGAAGGCAACTGGTGCCGTTAACGCAATTCGATATGATTTGGATGGTCGGTTGTATGGTGATAATTTTGATGGTGTTGGATTTGTTGCGGGATTGAAGGATAAAGGAAATATTCTTAAGCATAAAAAGTTTCTTATTGTCGGAGCAGGAGGAGCTGCACGTGCAATTGCGACAGAATTAGTTAATGAGCCAATTGGAAGTTTGGATATAACCAATAGAAGCCATGATAAGGCTGATGAGGTTGTTGAAATTGTGAAATCATTAAAAAAAACTGATAAGTTTGCTAGTATTTCGCAATCTCAAATTGACTTTACAAGCTACGATTATGTGATTAATGCTACGTCACTTGGTTTGCAGGATGATGATCCACTTCCGTTTAATGTCTCTGCTTTGAATTTTAACTGCGTAGTTTGTGATATCATAATGAAACCCAAGGAAACCGCGCTTCTCAAAGCGGCTAATGAGGCAGGAATGAAGGTTCATTATGGTAAACATATGCTAGATTACCAAATCTCTTTTATAGCAGAGTTTATTGGGGCGTTTGAGCCTTAAATTCAGAAAAACAGTCTTACAGTAAATTTACAAATTTCCGAAAACCAAAATCGACAGAAGTTCAACGAAGGAAGAAATAGAATGACAGAAGAAACAGGTTGGACTGACAACCGTCTTGAAACGTTGAAAAAGTTATGGAAAGAAGGTCTTTCTATCTCTCAGATTGGGCAGAAAATGAATGTGACAAGGAATGCTGTAGCTGGGAAAGCACACAGGCTTGGTTTGCCTAAGCGCCAATCTCCGATCTCATCATCAGCTAATTCTGGCAAGGGTAAACCTAAAAAAACAGAGGAAATAACTTCAGAATTACCACTGCGTCTTGCTCTTCGAAAAATCAACTGGTCACGTTCTAAATGCGTGTGGCCATCAGGGGATCCTAAAACAACAGATTTTTCTTTTTGTAGCGAGCCAATAGAGCCTGGTAAGCCGTATTGCTTTAAGCATTGTGTTCTTGCTTATACTAATACGCGCGAAAGTAACTAGAAAATGAATAAAATGCTGGTCAAGCGTGATGCTTACGCCCCAACAGGATGGCATGTTAACTCGACTAATCTTACTGTTCAGTTATATTCTACATTCGCCAGAACCACTGTCAAAATGAACGTTCATCCTTCAGGTGATAACTCTCTTCAACCTCTTATTCTACACGGACAGGACTTAGAAATAGAGGCAGTTTTCATTAATGAGATGCTTCTAGAAATCAATGATATTCAAAAACAAAGTGAGTCAATAGTTCTTCATTTACCCAATTCTTCGAATGATATTGAAGTTGTAACAATCTGTAAACCTCATGAAAACAAGGCATTGGAGGGTTTATATAAATCAGGTGATATGCTTTGTACTCAGTGTGAACCTGAGGGTTTCAGACGTATTTTTTACTATCCCGATAGACCAGATATGATGAGCATATTTACGACTAGGATCGAAGCGGATGTTAGCTATAAAAATCTTCTAAGTAATGGTAATTTAATATCTTCTGGCAGGCTTGAAGGTGACAGACATTTTGCGGAATGGCATGATCCGTTTCCAAAACCTAGTTACTTATTTGCTCTTGTGGCTGGTGATTTAGAACTGGTGCAGGATATCTTTACCACCGTTTCTGGAAAGGTTGTTAACCTGCATATCTATGTAGAGCACAACAACGCTCATCTCTGTTCTCACGCAATGGATTCACTAAAGAAATCAATGAAGTGGGATGAACAATCTTATGGCCTAGAATATGACCTTGATTTATTTCAAATTGTTGCTGTAAGTCATTTTAATATGGGGGCCATGGAAAATAAGGGCCTAAATATTTTTAATAGTAAGTTTGTATTAGCGGATGAAAAAACTGCTAGTGATGCCGATTTATTGCGTGTTGAATCCATCATTGCACACGAATATTTTCACAACTGGACAGGGAACAGAGTGACTTGTCGTGATTGGTTTCAATTAACCTTAAAAGAGGGATTAACGGTTTACCGAGATCAATGTTTTACAGCTGACCTGCATGATAACTCAGTTAAACGAATTGAAGATGTTAGTTTGTTGCGTTCAGTCCAGTTTCCCGAGGATGCAAGCCCGATGTCGCATCCGATACGCCCTGATAGTTACTCGGAAATTAATAACTTCTACACGCCCACAATTTATGAAAAAGGAGCAGAAGTCGTCAGGATGCTAGCAAGTCTTTTTGGC
Source organism: uncultured SAR116 cluster alpha proteobacterium (assembly GCA_902516825.1). Taxonomy (GTDB): domain Bacteria; phylum Pseudomonadota; class Alphaproteobacteria; order Puniceispirillales; family Puniceispirillaceae; genus UBA5951. The sequence goes on along the minus strand of CABXZZ010000006.1, from coordinate 11,119 downwards.
AAAGATGGCTTCCGTAAAGGCATTGATCTTTATTTTGATAGGCATGATGGAAATGCGGTTACCTGCGATGATTTTCTATCAGCAATGGAGGATGCAAATAATTCTGATTTATCGGAATTTTCGCATTGGTATCAACAATCCGGTACGCCCAATGTTTATGTTAATAGAGAAAAAAAAGGGTCTGATTTAGAAATCTTAATGGTTCAGAAAAAACCAGAAAATGCCTGCTCTGACTATAAAGTGTTGCCGATACCATTCCGATTTTCGATGATTGATAAATCAGGAGAGCCACTTTCACTTGTTGTGAACGGACTGCAGGTGGGTATTGAGCCTATGATTGTCCTTAATAGTGAAGAAACACGGCTAAAGATCCAGGCATCGGAGAAATCAAAATCAAAAGACTTAAATGTTGCAACTCCTTCTCTCTTGCGAGGATTCTCCGCTCCTATTAAACTTCATGATGATCTTTCAATTGAAGAATATTTACATCTTCTATCCTTCGATACAGATCCTTTTGTAATCTGGGATGTAGCGCAAATATTATACAATAAAGTTATTTCTGAAGCATATATGGGTAGACAAAATGTATTATTGGAAATGCAATTATCTGAAGCGTTGCTTAAATCAATAGAAAGTGAAAAATTCAATGATGCTTTTAAAGCTCTTTTGCTAATTCCTCCAAGCCAGTCAATTTTATTGGCTGAAGTAGTACATCCAGATCCCCCAATTGTATTTTTTGCAAAGCAGAATGTTGTAAAACGTATTGCGAAGAATATAAGCGGGTTTCTTCTTAGTCAGTTAGAAATGTCGGTTGTTGATTTAGGTGTTTTAGATGCCTCCGGAAGAAGTTTGCATAATCAGATATTAGCATGGGGAGTATTGGCAGATATTGAGCTTGCGCAATCTCTAGCCTTAGAACAAGCCTCAAATCCCAATATGACCCTTGTTAAGGGAGCCCTAACTGCCCTAAATAATGTCGATATTCCCAATCGCGGGCTAGCATTGCAACAATTTCACGATAACTGGAAATCGCACCCATTAGTAATGGAAAATTGGTTTTTGTGGCAGGCAAGCTCAATCGTTGCTGGAACGACTGAAAAATGTAAAGAATTAATGAGACATCCTTTATTTGATGCAGACAATCCAAATAAGCTTCGGAGCGTTATTGGAGGGTTTGCAAGTGGCAATCCTGTCCATTTTCATGCAGATGATGGCACCGGTTACAGGTTTTTGGCGGAACAACTATTATTACTGGATAAAAATAATCCGCAGATATCAGCTAGACTCGCACTACCTCTCACTAGATTTGGAAACATTATAGAAGATAGACAAAATTTGATGGTACAAGTTCTAAAAAATTTAAACGAAAACACCTTGTCTCCTGACCTAGCGGAAGTCGTGCAGAAATCTCTTAGTTCAATTAAGCAGTAGAAACAATTTTATTCCAATAATATGGAGTTATTTATTTTAAGTGTGCTACCTTAAAAACGCTGGTATTGTCTCTGGATGATCAAAGTTATTACCGCCAGTCCAAGCTGGAGGTCGTTTTTCATTGTTGCGAGAAAGTATATTAGTCCTATGGGCAACACTTTGTTTATCTTTTGCTGTCTCTCGCTTAACTTGTGGGCTATGTTCAGCTGGTGCAGTTTGTTTGGGAAGAACGTTAGTTTCACTGGTTCTAGTGTTAGAAATATCACTTGCATGTTCAGGTATTGCTAAAGAGATTAGCTGCTCAATGGTTGATAGATTTTTCTTATCATCACTTGTTGCTACAAGCGTAAAGGCACGTCCAGTTCTTCCAGCACGTCCAGTCCTTCCGATGCGGTGAACATAATCTTCCGCATTTGATGGAACATCATAATTAAAAACATGACTTACAGTGGGAATGTCAAGCCCGCGAGCAGCAACGTCAGATGCGATAAGGTATTTGGTTTCCCCATCCTTAAATGCTTTGAGTGCGGCAAGTCTAGCAGATTGCGCCATATCACCATGCAATGCAGCAACATTAAATTGATGTTTCTTGAGCGCTCCGACTAAAGAAGAAATATCTTTTTTGCGATTACAAAAAATGACTGCATTATTTATCGGCTCCTCTTCAAACAATTTGCGTAATTGAGCTTGCTTAAATTTTGGGGTTGTATTGCATACATATTGAGTGATAGTGGATGCTGTCTGCGCAACACGTGCAACTTCAACTATCTTGGGGTTTAAAACAAATTTATCCCCAATTTTATGTATTTCGTCAGACAGGGTAGCCGAGAAAAAGAGAGTTTGTCGTATTCTAGGTATTAGTGAGACAATCCGCTCAACATCTGGAATAAAACCCATATCGAGCATTCTATCCGCTTCGTCGATAACAAGAATTTTTACATCTTGAAGAAGTACTTTTCCACGCTCAAAATGGTCAAGTAATCTTCCGGGAGTAGCAATAAGTACGTCTACACCCTTTTCAAGGGCGACTTCCTGATCAGAAAAGCTTACGCCCCCAATCAATAAAGCCATTGAAAGCACATGATTTACAGAAAACTTTTCAAATGATTCTGCCACTTGCGCAGCAAGTTCGCGAGTAGGGGCAAGAATTAATGAGCGTGGCATCCGCGCCTTAGCTATTCCTGAGTTTAGGATATCAATCATAGGTAGGGTGAATGAGGCCGTTTTTCCAGTACCTGTCTGAGCAGATCCCATCACATCTCGGCCCATCAGGATAATAGGAATTGCTTTCTCTTGTATCGGGGTAGCGGTCTCATATCCCAATTCGGATACAGCGTTGCATAATTCTTTGCTAAGACCAAGTTCGCTAAAAAAAGTTGAGATTGTATTTTTCCCAAAAAAAGGTTAAATATTACGAGATTTTCGAATAATACTATTAATTTATTGTGCCCTTAATACTCTAATTGTATCATGTTGGTCAAGCAACGGATACGCTTGTTTTGATGACTAAAATAGTATTCTTTAAAATCCAGGAAAATTTTTATGACAAAATTAATTCTTGTTCCTGGGCTCTTATGCACCAAGCGGTTATTTGAAAAGCAAATAAGCGCACTCCATAACCATTATGAAATCGAAGTTGCGAATACTCTGGGTGTTAATAGCATAGCTGAAATGGCACGGGGGATTATATCAAAGCAAAAGTCGAATTTCGTTATTTGTGGCTTGTCAATGGGCGGATACGTTGCCCAGATGGTTGCGCATCTAGCACCTGAAAAGGTGGATGCGATGGGTTTATTTTCAACCAGCGGTAGAGCTGATACAAATGAAAAAAAACAACAGCGAGAGGTACTGATTGAATTATCAAAATTAGGTAAATTTAAAGGAGTTACCCCTCGTCTCTTGCCAAGCTTGCTGTCAGCTGAGGCATTAAATAAAGAGGCGCTAGTGCAAGATGTGATGGATATGGCAGCAGAGGTTGGTCAAACAAATTTTACCCTTCAACAAAAGGCAATTATCGGGAGACCAGATTTTAGGCCGTTTGCTAGCGCTGCAAAAATGCCGGTTGAAATTCTCGTGGGGGAGTTGGATCAATTAACGCCTCCTTCCCTTGCAAAAGAGCTTCACGGATTGTTTGAAAAATCTAATTTGACTGTTTTGTCTGGTATAGGTCATTTGACGTCTATGGAAGCACCTGGTGAAGTGACCGATACCATAATAAAGCTTATAAGCAGGGTATAGCTTGCCTTTATATCTTGCTAGATGTCTAATTGGGATAACACATCATCGGCATGCTCTCTGATATAGCTAAATCGAAGCTCTGGTTTCTTGCCCATTAATATTGTAACAAGCCGATCCGCGTCGCGCCTTTCATCAGCGCCTCGAATATCTCGTATTGGAAGAAGAACTTTTAACAATCTGCGTGTTTCAGGATTCATAGTCGTTTCTTTAAGCTGCGACGGGGGCATCTCACCAAGTCCTTTAAATCTGCTTATATCGACTTTAGCTTTTTGATTAAATTCATTAACCATTATTCGTTCACGGTGAGCGTCATCTTGCGCATAAAACGTCTTGTTCCCCTGATTCATTCGATAAAGAGGAGGCTGCGCAAGGAACAGCTTTCCTGCCTCAATAAGCTGGGGCATTTCTTGATAAAAGAAAGTCATTAGCAAGGCCGCAATATGGGCACCATCTACATCTGCATCCGTCATAATGATAACTTTCCCATATCGAAGGTCTGATAGATCAAATTGAGCCTTTGATTTTACTCCCAACGCTAACAACAAATCGGTTAATTCCTGATTTTGAGAGAGTTTATCAGATGTAGCACTTGCAACATTTAAAATTTTTCCACGCATGGGAAGAATAGCTTGGGTTGTTCTGTTACGCGCAGATTTCGCCGAACCGCCAGCTGAGTCTCCCTCAACAATGAAAATCTCAGTATTCGTTGTGTCTTGTTCAGCGCAGTCTGCTAACTTTCCAGGTAATCGCAATTTACGTGTGGCAGATTTGCGCGCGACTTCTTTTTCTTTTCTGCGGCGTTTGCGGTCTTCCATTCTCTCGATTGCGGCTTCAAGCAAATCGTTTGCGCGCTCTGGTTCAGCTGAAAGCCAAATTTCGAATCTATCCTTTACAGCAGCTTCTGTTTGCCTTAGGGCTTCTGGTGAAACAAGTTTGTCTTTTGTCTGGCCCTGAAATTGTGGGTCTTTTAGAAATATAGAGAGAATGCCTGCGGAACTGACTAATATGTCCTCAGCAGTAAGCTCCGATACTTTCTTCTGGCCTTTTAATTCACCATAAACGCGCATACCCCTAGTGATGGCCTGTCGAAAGCCATTTTCGTGAGTTCCGCCAGACGGAGTAGGAACAGTGTTACAATAGGAGTAGAAAAAACTATCTTCGCCTGGTCCTAGCCAAGTTAAAGCCCACTCAAACTTTTGCCCCTCTAATTCGGTTTCATCTGTGAAAGCATTAGAAAGCATCAAATTGCGTCCTTTAGTTGCGTCTGTTATGTAATCAGCTAGCCCACCAGGATAACAAATAGTCTCACTTTGTGGGACTGAAGAGTTGTTATTAACCAGAACTGCTTGTGAACATTCCCAGCGAATTTCCACGCCTGCAAACAAATAAGCTTTTGATTTTGCCATTTTATAAACAATAGCTGGTTTAAATTGGCATCCTTCTCCAAAAATCTCAGGATCGGGTGAAAATTGAATGCTTGTTCCACGCCTGTTTGGAGCAGAACCAACTTTTGCTAATAATGAAATTGGCTTCCCTTTTGAAAAGGACTGTTTGTATAATTTGCGGTCTCTTGCAACTTCTACGTCAAGGCTAATACTAAGCGCATTTACAACAGATGCCCCAACACCATGCAGACCACCAGACGTTACATAGGTCTTGCCAGAGAATTTTCCACCCGCATGCAAAGTCGTTAATATCACTTCTAATGCCGATTTGTCTGGGAATTTTGGGTGAGGGTCTACCGGAATGCCTCTCCCATTATCACTTATCATTACGTGAGTTTCATCAATTAGATTGATTTCAATCCAATCTGCATGACCAGCGACTGCTTCATCCATAGAATTATCAAGAATTTCGGCTACCAGATGATGCATTGCTCTATCATCCGTTCCTCCTATATACATTCCAGGTCTATGCCGAACTGGATCCAGCCCCTCTAGCACTTCTATTTGCCGTGCGCCATATTCATCACTTGATGTAGCATTTCCGAACAAATCTGCCATTTATGAGTAACTCCATTTACATTTATTGTCTATTTAATGACATAATGGATTTTGTATTGGAAGGTTAATTACAAATACAATATATAGTAAAGTGGCTAAAAAAGTATAAAAAAAAACTCCGAAAAGCCGTTTCCGAAGTTTTTTCAAATTTATAAGAGGGTCAACAGATTTTATAAAGAGTAATACATTTTAAATTCAATTGGGGAAGGTGTGTGCTCAAGATTGATAACATCTTCCATTTTGAGTTCAATGTAGCCGTCTATTTGCTCATTTGTGAAAACATCTCCATCTGTTAAAAACGCTCTGTCAGAGTTTAGGCTCTCAAGTGCCTCTCGCAGAGAACCACAAACAGTTGGGATTTGTTCAAGCTCTTCCGCAGGTAAATCATATAAATCTTTATCCATAGCATCGCCAGGATGGATTTTATTTTTAATGCCATCAAGGCCAGCCATGAGCATCGCAGAAAATGCGAGGTAAGGGTTTGCCATTGCATCTGGGAAGCGCACTTCAACACGCTTTCCATTAGGACTTGAAACAAAAGGAATCCTGCATGATGCCGAACGATTTCGTGCTGAGTAAGCGAGTAATACCGGCGCTTCGTAACCGGGAATAAGTCTCTTATACGAATTTGTTGAAGGGTTTGTAAAAGCGTTTAGAGCTTTTGCATGCTTAATGATACCGCCTATATAAAATAACGCGCTTTCTGATAAATCAGCATAGGAATTACCGGCAAATAACGGCTTGTCTTCAGTCCATAACGATTGATGCACGTGCATGCCTGATCCATTGTCACCCGCGATAGGTTTTGGCATAAAAGTCGCAGAAAGGCCATAAGCATTAGCGACCTGCTGCACAGAATATTTGTATAGTTGTAGGTTATCAGCAGTTTCAACCAACTCGCCAAATTTCATTCCTAATTCATGCTGAGATGGTGCAACCTCGTGGTGATGCTTTTCCACTGGAACACCCATGTCTGCCATAACGGACAGCATTTCACTTCGCACATCCTGGCCAGAATCAACTGGTGGCACCGGGAAATATCCACCCTTTATTCCGGGGCGATGTCCAAGATTTCCCTCATCGTAGCTTTTAGCGCTGTTGTACGGACCCTCTGATGAATCGACTTCATAATATCCTCGATTCATTGATACTTCCATCTTTACGTCTTCGAACAAGAAAAATTCAGCTTCCGGTCCAAAGAAAGCTTTGTCGGCAACACCTGTAAATTCCATGTGAGCTATCGCCGCTTTGGCCGTCGAGCGTGGGTCTCGAGAATATGGCTGGCCTGATGATGGCTCTAGCACGTCACAAAAAAGCGCTAAAGTTGGCTGCGCAAAAAATGGGTCCATAAATGCTCGATAGAGATCAGGTTTAAGTAACATATCTGATTCATTAATGGCTTTCCAGCCAGCTATGGATGAGCCATCAAACATAAAACCCTGTTCCAATGACTCTTCGTCGATAGTGTCTACATGTTGCGATAAATGTTGCATTTTACCACGAGGATCTGTAAAACGAACATCCACGTATGAGACGTCGTTTTCTTTTATCATTTCCATTATTTTTTTTACATCTGACATTTTGAATCCTTTCATTCCATGTTTTAAAGGTTTGTATAATATATACACGTATCTATCTTTTTCTTCCCACGTGATTAGTTAAATATAACCATTGGAAAGTTAAACCGCTTCTCCGCCTTTTTCTCCTGTGCGAATTCGGATAGCCTCATCAATGGAGGATATAAAAATTTTACCGTCTCCAATTCGACCAGTTTTAGCAGCGTTCTGAACCGCATCCACTACCGTGTCCTGCATTGAATCTTCAATAACAACTTCAATTTTTACTTTGGGTAGGAAATCGACCACATATTCAGCGCCTCTATACAACTCAGTGTGCCCTTTTTGTCGGCCGAATCCTTTTGCCTCAATAACAGTTATACCTTGTATCCCGACCTCATGAAGTGCTTCTTTAACTTCATCCAATTTGAACGGTTTTATTATAGCTTCAATTTTTTTCATAATATCTTTCTCGCTATTTTAAGTACGATAAATACACCATCTCACTTAGTTTGCTGTGAGTAGCACGATGTTTGTGACCAGTTTTAGTGACCATGCACCTTCCTAAATTCCAAAGGCAGTATCAAGGTTGTTGGATCTTGTTTTTAAACCCACCAAAACAAATAAACGTATGGAATAGCTACTCCAATCTCAACATGCAACTATCTCACAAGTAGTGGGGTAAATATTTCAGTTTTTGCATAAAATTTATGCAATATTTACCGTTGACCGTTTGCAAGCTCTTCTATTATTTTGCAAGCTTTTATTAAAAATTCATCTGAATTTGCAGAGGAAAGCCTAAGATAACCCTCGCCATTATCCCCGAAAGCTGTTCCTGCCAGACTTGCAACGCCATAGTGATCAAGTAGTTTGTTTTGTATATCATCTGAGGCAAGCTCAAGACCTGTTATATTTGGGAAAGCGTAAAAAGCGCCTCCTGGCAACTGGCAGTTAATTCCAGTTATATTATTCAAATTTTCCGTTATTAATTTCGCTCGGCGTTTAAATGCTACTCGCATATTCTCAACACATTTCTGATCTCCAGTTGTGGCCGCTTGAGCAGCATGTTGAGTAGCGGCGTTGACGCAGGAATGGTAATTTACACCAATTTTATCTGCAAATTCAACGCTTTGTTCCGGCCAAATACCAAAACCGATGCGCCACCCTGTCATTGCATAAGTTTTTGACCAGCCATTCAAAATGATTAGCCTGTCTTGAATTTCGGGATAGGAAAGAAGAGAATGTGGCAGATTTTCAAACACAAATCTATCATAAATTTCATCTGAAAATAACGTAATTGATGGATAACTTTGCAATCCGTCTACTAGTTTTTTAATCTCAAGCGGAGACGTTACACCACCAGTGGGATTATGGGGCGAATTGATTATAATCATACTTGTACGGCTTGTGATTTTGCTCAAAATCTCATCTGCGTCAAATGCAAATCCATTTTTTTCACTCAGACCATAGGTGATTGGCTTCGCGCCAGAATAGGCTACTGATGACTTATAAATGGGAAAACTGGGATCAGGTAATATAATTTCCTTATCTTTGCCGCCATAAATCATCGCTGCCATAAATATAACAGGTTTGCCGCCAGGTGTGATCTGTATTCGGCTAATGGGGGGACAATATCCGTAACGACTGGATAAATCACGCAAAACAGCCTCTCGTAAAGAAATAAGGCCCATAGAAGGGGTGTAGCCATGGGCACCATCTTTGAGTGCTTTGATGCCAGCTTCAACAATATGATCAGGGGTGCTAAAATCTGGCTGTCCTATTCCAAGATTTATGATCGAACATCCCGCTTTTTCTAGCGCTCCTGCTCTAGCAAGAACGCTGAATGCAGTCTCTGTACCGAGATCAAAGAGATTTTCATTGAGCAATATTATGCCTCACACTTCTTTGATTTACGTATCCAAACACTCAAAATAAATTTTTCATGGTTATTTTTTGTTAATTTTTTTTGATTCATCGCTGCCTCTCGACTTTCTGAACTTAGTTTCGACTCATTTTGTATTTAATCTATATCATCTATAATGATAGGGTGTTGCAACAAAAATTCTATTGCTGTATTAACCTTTGAGATAGTTTGTAGAGATGCAATCAGATGTTGATGGCGGGTGTAGCTCAGTTGGTTAGAGCGCCAGTTTGTGGTATTGGATGTCGCCGGTTCAAATCCGGTCACTCGCCCCATCATCTGCTTATTATCGTACTTAAGATGGGCCGTTGGTATTTGAAACAAAATCGCAAGCATTATCGTCATTGAAAGTAAAAAAAGTAATAATAATGAAATTCTAACCACAATTTAGTGCGGTATGCGTTATTGATGTTGACGAAGCGATGTTAATTTTGTAGCGATGCTTTGTTGTTGTCAGTGCGGGCGTGGCGAAATTGGTAGACGCGCCAGATTTAGGTTCTGGTATCTTACGATGTGGGGGTTCAAGTCCCTCCGCCCGCACCAAGCTGAAGGTGTGTAAAATAAAAACATCTTTCGCAGCCAAATTGTTGGTCAGAATTGCAATCACAGGCGCGCTTGAAACAAAATAGGAAATATAGAGCATGGAAATTACATTGTCACTTAATGAAGGTCTTGCCCGTGAGTTCAAGATTGCAATTAACGCCGTCGATATTGGAGCACGTGTGGACACTAAATTAAATGAGATTTCCAAACAGGTGAAAATGCCTGGTTTTCGTCCAGGGAAAGTTCCTATCTCTGTCGTAAAAGCAAGGTATGGAGAGCAATCCAAGGGAGAGGTAATACAAACCATGCTTGATGAAGCGGCACGTGAAGCAATAGAAAATAATAATTTGAACCTCGCAAGTCAGCCTTCTCTGGATATCACAGCATACGAAGATGGAAGTGATCTTGAAGCTAAGTTAAAATGCGAAATCCTGCCAGAAATTGAATTACCAGATATTTCCGCTTTATCAATCGAGAGACCGACATTGCCGCTAGATGAGAAAGAAGTCAGTGATACTATGCAGCGAATTGCGTCGGAAAATAGCCCAACCATGGAAGCGAAAAAAAGTTATAAGGCTGCTCTTGGTGATGTTGTTGTGATTGATTTTGAAGGTTCCATTAATGGTGTACCTTTTGAAGGTGGCACTGCACAAGACCACTCATTAGAACTTGGCAGCAATTCATTTATTCCTGGCTTTGAAAGTGGTTTAGTTGGCGTAAAAGCAGACGATAAAATAAACATTGATGTCCCTTTTCCAGAGAATTATCAAGCTGCTCACCTTGCTGGAAAACTATCTGTCTTTGCGGTAACTGTAAAAAAAGTTCAAACCAAGGCGGAGCCTGCATTAGATGACGCACTTGCCGAAAAGTTGGGTTTCGAAAAACTGTCAGCTTTGGAAGAGGCAGTTCGAAACCAAATGAGCTCACAGCATCAGCCAGCATTACGTCAAATGCTAAAGAAGAATATACTGGATCAATTAAATGAACGGGCCGATTTTGATGTGCCGCCAACATTACTTTCTTCTGAATATGACGTTGTTGCTGGTTCTATGAAATCAGAGCAGGGGATCGAAGATAAACATGCAAACGATCACGATCATGCTGCTGATGACGGCCTCGATGAAGCTTCGAAGGAAGAGGCGCGAATGATAGCAATTAGAAGAGTAAGGTTGGGATTAATGCTCACCGAGATAGGTCGTTCTAATAACATAAAAGTATCTGAAGAAGACACTAAACGCGCAATTTTTGAACAGGCAAGGAATAATCCAGGTCAAGAAAAACAGATTGCGGAATATTATGAAAAAAATCCGGAAGCAACTCAGCAGCTTGCTGGACCTTTGTTTGAGGAAAAGGTTATTGATTACATTGTTGAGCTTGCTAAGGTTAATGATTATGAAACCAACCTCGATGCTTTATATGATCGACAA
>CABXZZ010000005.1 GCA_902516825.1 uncultured SAR116 cluster alpha proteobacterium | reverse complement strand
TTATTTGCTTCTGTGCCCCCACTTGTGAAGATGAATCCACTAGCATCACCTTCTGCTAATTCAGCAAGGTCAGTGCGTGCCGTTTCCAAAATAAGCTTGGAAGACCTCCCAAAAGAATGAATAGAGGAGGGGTTGCGTGCAGGCCCCATTAACGAGTTCATACACTCTGCTGCTTCTGGTCTCAGGGGAGCAGAGGCATTATAATCAAGGTAAATTGGTTGACGCATTATTTATTAAACCGACCCCAAATAATTTAGCTAAAAAAATTTACACCAACTAATGAATTGGATGCGCAGGAATTTAACGCTTTTATGGATAGTTCTCGCAAAAGGTTGATTAGATAGTTCTATTTATTTTCTAACTCATTAATATCGGTTGTATTATCACCACCGGTATCAAGAAGGTCAGAAGATGGGTTTTCTGTTTGACGTTTTTGTAACATTTCAATGTGTTCTTGCATTTGTAATATCTGCTGAGACAACCATGAGAGTGTTTTTTCTGTTTGATCAATTGCAGTCATATCTGATACGGCATAAGGAGTAAAACGCTCGTCAGCGCGACGTCTTGCAACTGGTTTTGCTGGAATTCCAACCACTGTTATTCCTTCCCCGACATCCTTTGTGACAACAGAATTACCCCCAACGCGCGCGCACTTATAAATTGTTATAGGCCCTAAAATCTGTGCCCCTGCCCCAATAATTACATTATCCCCCACTGTTGGATGACGTTTTAAAGTTCGCTGTGAATTGGAATTTTCAGCCGGGTTAACACCGCCCAGAGTGACGCCATGATACAAGGTTACGTTCTCACCAATAATTGTGGTTTGGCCAATCACAACACCCATGCCATGATCTATGAACAACCCAGCTCCAATCTTTGCCTGTGGATGGATTTCTATACCTGTGAGCCAGCGTGCAAATAACATTAATGCACGCGCAATAAATTTACAATTCCAATTCCATAAAGGATGTGCAATACGGTGAAACAATAAAACATGGAAACTTGGGTATAAAAAGATAGCTGCGAACACACCTTGTGCAGCAGGATCACGTTCCATAATTGCCTTTAAGTCGTATCTAAGCTTGCCTAGCATTGCTTTTCCTTTGCAATTGATACCAATTTTCAAATTTATTTTATCTACTAAAACAGAAATAACATAGTTTCTATAAATTTCCAGATACTTTTTATGTAAGATTTTTTAGAAAATTATCAACATACTTGGTATTTATTTTCACTTCGTATATAAACTTTTGAGCATCTGCTCGAACAAAATGTGGATTTTACATGCCAGAAGTTATAATTAATGGGCCTGAAGGCCGGTTGGAATGCCGTTACATGCCTGGAAGCAGGCCAGATGCGCCAACAGCTATTATCCTACATCCTGAACCCAATAAACGAGGGACGATGAATAATCGTATTACCTTCGCTTTATATAAATTGTTTCAAGCACGTGGATTTTCAGTGTTAAGGTTTAACTTCAGGGGTGTCGGCAAAAGTCAGGGCTCTTACGATAATGGTGAGGGCGAACTTGCTGATGCAGCTACTGCAATGGACTGGTTGCAAAACCAGCATCCAGGATCTAGCGAATGCTGGATTGCTGGATTTTCTTTTGGTTCATGGATTGGAATGCAACTTATGATGCGTCGCCCTGAAATCACTGGTTTTATTTCTGTATCGCCCCCCGCAAGCACCCATGATTTTACCTTTCTAGCGCCCTGTCCTGTATCTGGTCTTATTGTTCAAGGTGGAGAAAATTCACAAGTAACAAGCGACCGCATTCTTCAGCTTGTCGATAAAATATCAAAACAAAAAGGTGTTATAATTGATGTTGGAATTGTAGACGGTGCAAACCAGTTTTTCAGTGCTCATCTTAATGAGGCAATGGATGAGGTGGAAAGGTATGTAGATGCTCGCACAACTCAAAGGGACAAGCCCATTAAAACATTAATAAGTTAGGGAATTTCTTGTGAGCCAGCACCCCTATCATTCCGAATTTCTACATCATATTACAAGCAGAGGCTATATGCATCAAGCAACTAATCTTAGTGGGTTAGATAATAGATGTGTTTCAAGGCCAATAACAGCTTATATAGGCTTTGATTGCACTGCGAATAGTCTGCATGTAGGCTCACTTGTTCAAATAATGATGCTTCGTCAACTTCAAAATACAGGACATAAGCCAATTGTTCTTATGGGTGGAGGCACAACAAAAATTGGTGACCCATCTGGCAAAGATGAAGCGCGTCCACTTCTATCTGACCAAGACATAGCGCAGAATAAAGCCGGGATTTTAAAAATTTTCGAAAAATACCTGAAATTTGGCGATAATCCAGCAGATGCCATAATGATTGATAATGCGGATTGGCTTGAACCTTTGTCATATATTCGTTTTTTAAGGGACTTTGGGAGCCACTTCTCCATTAATCGCATGCTTAATATGGATTCTGTCAAAATTAGGCTTCAGCGGGAACAAAACCTATCTTTCCTTGAATTTAATTACGCCATTCTACAAGCATATGATTTTATGGAACTACGAAGACGCTATGGATGTGAGTTACAAATGGGTGGCTCTGACCAATGGGGGAATATTGTGACGGGTATCGATTTAACACGCAGGGTTGATAATCAGGAAATATTTGGACTTACCTCCCCACTAATTACAACAGCTTCGGGTGCAAAAATGGGAAAGTCTGCAACTGGCGCAATCTGGCTTAATGAAGAAAGGTTATCTAGTTTTCATTTCTGGCAATTTTGGAGGAATACAGAAGACGCTGATGTAGAACGATTCCTAAAACTTTTTACTGAATTGCCTTTGGATGAGGTTGAACGGCTCGCTGGACTTAATGGAGCTGAAATAAATGAAGCTAAAATAGTACTGGCTAATGAAGTCACTAAGCTATGTCATGGTGAGGGAAAAGCCATTACTGCCGCCAAAACTGCTACAGATACCTTTAAAAACGGCTTGATGTCCGAGGGCTTACCTCAATTGGAAGTATCTACAGATAGATTAAAAACATTTTCAGTGCTTGATGCTTTTGTGCAACTTGGGCTTGCTGATAGCAAGGGTGCGGTAAGACGTCTGATTAAAGGGGGGGGTGCTAAAATCAATAACGAAGCAATCACTGATGATGCGATCCAATTAACTGAGGATGATTTTGGTGCTGAGAGAAAACTGCGCCTATCTGCAGGTAAAAAGCATCACGCTATCCTAACCCTATTATAAAAATATTTTTTACTTTAGTCTTGTTGGATTGGCTCAAGGCGAATGCCTGATTCTTTTGTAAGCCAGCCAGGCGACAAAATGTTTCTTATAACACCCGGAGCTAACACTGTAGCAGGATTAATCGTGGTGACCGGATCTGATAGTTGACCTGACATCTCAAATTGAGTGGCTAGAAACCCTGTTTTATCTTGACCAGTAATAATATTGCTTACCAGTGGAATGAAACCTATTATGTCAGATAACAAGCTTAAAGGTGCTAATATTCCTCTTACCTGTATTTCATCTGTTTGTCTGTCATATTCCCCCGCTAATTGAAATTTAATAGATTCTCCACTTGCACGAACATCATTTAAAATACGTCTTTCACCAATCGTTTCTATATCTGCAATTCCCACGGCAAATCTAGTTCCGTCTCCTTCTATCAACGAATATAAACCTGTAAGAGACAGCACAGATAATGCGCGCAACGATTTAGGTGCTTCGACAACACTATAATCGGTCACCCTTACTTTCGTATTAAAATTGTCAAATTCTTTATTCTTATATGTGTTGATTAACACAAGCTCACCTCCACGAATTGTGTCAAGTACGTTAAGGCCTATTAAGGTTCGTCCTGCATTCTGGCTTCTAATGAAAAGTTGAGAGGTGTCATTAGCCGTGCTCGTGTAAGAGAGGGTGGCCTCTGCCCCTCCAATAAGGCCTGTGCCTGAAAGCGCTTCAGACAATGTATCAAATGAAGCCTCAATTGTTGCTTCTTCGATTAATGGAGACTGCTTAAGTAATAAGCTTCCATTGAGGAGTGCGGTTCCTGAACCGAACTTATCGATATTCCCCACCAGGGCGCCTTGTAATGTAATATTTTTTGCGAGTTGCAATCTTGCCGATGTGAATTCAAATGCGATTTCTCTTTTTCCTGAAAGTCCTGTTTTACGACGTAAAAATGTTGTATCAATCAAGCCCCCTTCAGCTACTAAATTAATTGCGTTATCTTTGTCAATTGTAACTATCGCCTCATCTATATCAAACCCGGGAAACTTAATATTTTTTATAACAGCTTTCGAAATTGCAGCATTTGGGGACATCTCAAGAAAGGCTTCTGCATGAGATGTACCGATAAGCGCTTTTGTAATTTTTATATTCCTTACCGTATTATCGCTAAATTCAACAAAAGCCTCCACCTCTCCTGTCTCACCTGGAAACTTTGCCCAGTTTAATATTGGCAAATCGATAGCTGCATCTTGTAAATCCGCTTCAATATCTAAAATTCCTGATTTTGAAGATGTATCATATTCAAGATGCAACCTCATTTTAGAATTTCCAGAAATATCAATCTTCGTGTAATCTTCTATTCGATTAGATAAATATTCAGACATCGTTGTTTTCACAACTAGCTTTAACATTTTATCTTGTGATCTTTGAAGGGTAAAAGTGGACGCTACCCCTGAAATTTTGCCATTTCCATTTATTAAAATTTTCCCGTCTTCTTCAAGGGAAAGCTCAATATTTCCTTCAGACATGGTTTCATTTAATGGTAGGTTACCAAATGAGGCATTAGACAGACTGGCAACCGCAGATACAAAATTCAAACGTAATTTTTTATTTTGAAGCACAGATTTTGTTGAAATTTTTGAGACAATCATTCCATTGGGGTTGCTAAGTTTTTTAATTTCCTCTGGCAACCTGTTTACCGTAGGGTCGTCTAAAAGCTTGTTGAAAGCTGGAATGTCTCCAACAATCTTTGCGTCAATTTCTAAATTGCGTTTTAGGGTTTTATCGCCATATCCAAGAACCGGATAAAATTCAATTTGGCCATTTTTTAGTCTCAAAAATGGCATTTTTCCTTGCAGAATTTCAACAGATAAAGTATTATTAAAAATACGCGATTGAAGGGAAACAGACTCAATTGTTGGGCTTCCATCCTTCCATGTAAAATTAACATTATGCCAGCCCCAATTTCCAGATAATCCAACTATCCGAACACTATCTGGGAAAGCTGTGAATAACTCTCTCTGCTCTGATACAGGTAATTCAATGAACGCTTTTACCTTTGCATCTCTGAATTGCCCACCAGTCCCTCGTTTTAAAAGCCACTGTCTTGCCTCAACGCCTATTTGTTCAGGCCATAGCTCAAATAACAATCCTGAATCAATCATGTCCGTTTCAAATGTAAGCGCTGTTAAAATAGAATCATTCCTATTGGGAAAGCTTTGCCTGAACTGCTGGAGTGTTTTTTCTCCTAACTGAGCAATTGTAAAATCAATTGAGGGAAATTCAGCTTTAAATAGCGCCTCACCAACATCGGGTTGGGTAAGTCTAATAAGGGCATTTTGCACCTTATTACCATCAAAGGAGAAATCTAATTTTCCAGAAATATTCTCTAAGAGATTGTCTGACTCATTCAGCCTGATTACACCGTCATTTATTTTAGATTCTAAAACTAGATTGTTAAGACGTCCACCTTTTCCAAGGCTAGCTGAAAAATTGTTTTTTGTTTTTGCTTTGAGAGTTTTATATTGATTATTAGTCGCTATCACTCCAAGTTCAGAAATCTGTCCGTCTAAATGAAACTCCTGCCATTCAAAAATATGGTCTTTGTTGGCTTTTCCTCCAGATACTGAAATGGTAGCAAAATCAACTATTCCACCTAAAGTATATTGGGAAATAAGCTGATTAATTCTCAGGAACGGCTTACCTTTTAGATACGGCAAGATTGATTTAATCGGGGCATCACGTGTTTCGGCTGATACCTTAATTGTTGCCTTTGAGTCACCTACGTTTTCCACTTGAATTGCTGCTTTTATCTTAATCTTGGGAGTGAGGTTCATCACGAGATTAGTAAAAGAAGCATTCTTTTGAGAAGCATCATAGGCAAACCATCCTGAAAATTTACTAACATTTAAACGCTCTTGGCGTGAGATGTTTACTTCGAGTTTTTGTGAATGAAAACGGCCATCCAAAGCCAACAACTTGGCTCTGTTGAATTGCGCATTTACTTCACCTGAAAAAATTCCTTCTGCTAGTACATCTAGAGAGCTAGAAGGCAGATAACCCCGAAAATACCCAACATCCATTGACTGGATATTAGTCGTTGTCTGCCATTTTAAGGTCTCAAGATTAGCATTAATAGTCGCATCTAATTTTCCAAAAGACTGTGTTTCAGCAGTTACTGAAGCTTGCAGATTATGGTTTCCCGACAGCGATGCCTTTAGGCTTAATTCACTGACTAAGATTTTGCTATTTTTTGTGTTATTTCCATTAACCAATCTCAATTCATCTAATGAAATTTCTATATGTTTCGGGATACGATTTACATGTTTATCTTTTAGAAAATCGTTGACGAATTCGGGTAAAATTTCGTTTTGGTCTATGTATTCAGCATCCGAATATTGTGGTTTCAAGACCTCGCTATCAACAAGAATTTTTACCTCATTGAGTTTAATTGAATAAGGCATTCCTTTTGAAAAAAGGCTTCTAACATCGAATGTAATAATGCTTTCTGGAAAAGTGAATTGCCCATTTGGTCCTGTTATTTGGATATTATGAATTTTTGCTTCAACTTGAGATAGGGAAAAAAAAGGCGATATTTCAACCTGGTCAACCTCAACTGAATAATCAGGCAAAAATTCGGAAAGCTGCTCTTCAATAATGGTTTCAAAAAAACTGCCACTGTCCAAATATGAAGAGGTATTTGAAAACGTGGCAAGCGGACCTAAAAAAAAGAGAGCCGTTAAAATACCCGACAAGTCGTATAAGACATTGAGACTAGAAAATTTAGCATGTTTTTTAAACAGCATTTGTTGCCTATAAGCTGAAAATTTTTATAGTGTTTTATATCTTAGTTATCTTACATTATGAATATGTTTCTGCCATAGCTGTAATTAAACTGCTAGATCTTTGATTAAGTCTGAGATAATCACTATATTAAAAAAAACATCACTATTTTGGAGCAAGTACCGATGCTGGAAATCGGATCAAAAATACAAAATTTTACCATGCCAACCGACCGTGGGCATTTTTCTTTATCTCAATATCAGGGTAGAAATGTTGTCTTATTCTTTTTTCCGAGAGCTGATACTACCGGCTGTACAAAAGAAGCAGTAGCATTTACCTCTTTACTAGCAGAGTTTGATGCTGCAAATACGGTGGTGATTGGCATTTCGAAAGACACTCCTGAAAAACAAGCTAGATTTAGGGCAAAACACAATCTCGAATGTATTTTAGGAGCAGATAATGAAACAGATGTTTGTGAGCAATTTGGCATCTGGGTTGAAAAATCAATGTATGGAAAATCCTATATGGGGATTGAGCGTTCTACTTTCTTAATTGACCCTGATGGCAAAATTACGAAAATTTGGCGTAAAGTTAAAGTTCAAGGTCATGCTGAGGACGTTCTGGCTCAGGTACAAGCTGGTGGCTAATGTTTGAGAGGGCCTATGCTATGAACTTTTATCTGCCTATGCCAAAACTGATGCTCCACAGAAAGTCTCAAAACAGAAGTGTTCGATTTTGTGAAGCAACTAGCTTTAACGCTGGAACCCAGCAGGCCGGCAAAGCCTTAATTACTGCGTCCAAAAGATATGGTAAGGCGTCAAATTAATTCCACCCCGCTGGGCGAATTGTGCTAATCTATGCGATACCGCATATGGAGTTAAATGCTGTCTACCTTGCACTTGAAATGGTATCGCTTTTTAGTGACCGTCAGAAGCCATTTAATTATTTTACAAACTGGATGGGTGTTGCTGATGACGAGACCTCGCCACTTCTTGATGCTAAATGATAAGCTGCAAGAACTAGATAGTTTTTATTGTTTGCTACCTGCACATGACAGATTGTGGCAAGCAGCAGAAGAGAAAGTAAATGACTCGCTCACAAGACTTTTGGTTGCACCACTCATTGTTGAAAAAAGGGTTTAGTAACCCCTATTTATCGATAAGATGAAGAAAATAGGAGACAACAAAACCGCTCTTTAAAATAGAAGCCAGAGACGGTGCCAGATTTTCTGATGCCTTTAATTGGCCTCTTGCCACACCAAAAAAGTAGATAACTAATTATCGTGTCATACCCACTTTTGCAGCAAGACCAGCTTCTATAAAATTATCGATATCTCCATCTAGAACTGCCTGCGTATTTCCAGTCTCGACCTGCGTTCTAAGATCTTTTACCATTTGGTATGGATGCAATACATATGATCTAATTTGGCTTCCCCATCCATTATCCACTTTACTCGCATTTCCTTCCATAGCTGCATTTTCTCGTTTCTGAAGCTCAACTTCATATAATCTTGCTCTCAGCATTTTCATCGCTGTTGCTCTGTTGCGGTGTTGAGACCTGTCTGACTGACACTGAACTATAATGTTTGTAGGAATATGGGTAATTCGAATAGCTGAATCGGTTGTGTTTACATGTTGGCCACCAGCACCAGATGCTCTAAAGGTATCTACCCGCAGATCTTTCTCCTCGACATCAATTTCTATATTATCATCAATTTCTGGGTATACCCAAATGCTAGAAAAGCTCGTATGCCTGCGCGCTGAACTATCGAAAGGTGATATCCTAACCAATCTGTGAACGCCAGACTCTGTCTTCATCCATCCATAACTGCTATCCCCAACAATTCTTATGGTCGCTGATTTTATCCCGGCCTCTTCACCATCTGCTTCATTAATCATCTCTACTTTAAAACCACGACGCTCAGCCCATCTCATATACATCCTCAATAGCATTTCAGCCCAATCTTGTGCCTCTGTTCCTCCTGCACCTGAATGGATTTCAACGAAGCAATTATTTTTATCCGCCTCACCTGATAACAGACTTGCTATCTGCCTTTTGCCCGCAACTATGGCAAGCTGTTGAATTTCATTCTCAGTTTCTTTAACTAAATCTCCATCTTGCTCATCATTAGCAAGTCCCAGCATTTCAATCTGCTCCGTTAATCCATCCTCCATTTCTTTTATGCTTTGAATTTGGGTTTCCAACATTGTTTTTTCACGCATTAAATCTTGTGCGTTTTTTTTATTGGTCCAGAAGTCTGTAGACGAGCAACTCTCCTCAATCTGGGAGATTCTATCAAGTGCTTTCTGCCAGTTTACGTGTTTTTTCAATAACACAATTGCCTGTTCTATGGCGTCTATGGAGTGCTGTGTTTCTGCTTGCATAATAAAAACTTAATTGAGCCGTTTGATGAAAAATATAACTTTGTTTGTAAAACGAGTTGCCCGATACCATAGTAATAAAGTGATAGCTATCAATATAAATCAGGTGTATTTATAGTTTGATCTATCATTTTATCTTTTGGAAGGTCAATCAAGTTAGAAGATGATGGGGATTGCCCTGGCTTAAAGACTTCCATTACCACGTCTGGATTGGAAAGCTTTACCTGATATCCTTTTTCTGCATGAACTGGGTATAGATTGACACCGTCGGGGCGGCGGAAAGGAATTTGAGGGGCATCTGCTAAAGCTTCAGTTATAAAGGATTGAAAAATTGGCACCGCAGCTGAGGAACCAGTCTCACGT
Source organism: uncultured SAR116 cluster alpha proteobacterium (assembly GCA_902516825.1). GTDB lineage: Bacteria > Pseudomonadota > Alphaproteobacteria > Puniceispirillales > Puniceispirillaceae > UBA5951. The sequence continues at coordinate 44,274 of CABXZZ010000005.1, read as the reverse complement.
TTTCCAAGCGGTCTTGGCTTATCATAACCCACAAAAACGCCTGCAACCAAATCTGGTGAAAACCCAATAAACCAAGCATTTGTATTATCATTAGTTGTACCTGTTTTGCCTGCAAGCACTAATCCTGTTTGAAGTAATTTTCTTCCCGTTCCTCTTTTTATTACGCCCTCAAGCATTGTGATAATTTGATAGGCTGAGGCAGGATCAGTTAATCGCTCTCTATTATCTGGCAATATTGGTACGGATTGTTTTTTCCATCCTGTTTCTACAATACATCTCACACATCTTCTCATATCATGTCGCATAATAGTTTTTCCATATCGATCTTGTACTCTATCAATCAAGCTCGGAGAGACTTTTAGCCCGCCATTTACCAGCTGCCCATATGCCGCTGTAATCTGCACCAAAGTCGTTTCTCCAGCTCCAAGTGCCATCGATAAATATGGTGGTAAATTTTTGTTTATATTAAACTTATGGGCATAATTTTGAACAATTGGCATGCCAATGGCCATCGCCAGTCTCGCTGTCATCAAATTGCGTGATTTCTCGATACCAACCCTCATAATTGATGGACCATAAAATTGTTTGGTATAATTGGATGGTTTCCATTTAGGCAAGCCAGGGCCTTGATCAATTGCTAATGGAGCATCCAGAATTTGAGTCGTTGGACTATAGCCTTGGTCGAGTGCGGCAAGATATATAAAGGGTTTAAAAGCTGAACCTGGTTGGCGATAAGCTTGGCTTGCCCTGTTAAATTCTGAATCGTTAAAATTATATCCGCCAGACATAGCAAGCATTCTTCCAGTATGAGGGTCCATTACAACGATTGCCCCTTGAACAAGAGGTCTTTGCCCAAGAGCCCAATGTTCTGGCCTCGGCTCATAGTCCTCTGTTAGGGGATCTTTTGCCATATCTGGCCTTTGCACAATAACAATATCCCCCGCAGAAAGAGTTTCATTTAACGATTTTATTCGAGGCGGGCGAATGCCTTCCTTGTTACGTGGGGGATAAGCCCATTTTGCGAGAGAAAATGGAATAATGCCTTTACTGCCTTCTACATAAATAACCGCTTCATCTGAGCTCACTTTTAGAACCAAAGCAGCATGTCGTCCCTTTGGCATCGTTATAGTTATATCTAAAAGCTGCTCATCTATATTTTCCATGCCTTCAATCTGTTTAATCGGGCCTCGCCAACCTTGACGCCTGTCTAGAGATTCCAAACCATTTATCAATGCCTCACGTGCTAGCTTTTGTAACTTTGGATCAAGCGTGGTTCGCACAGACAAACCACCACTATAGAGCATGTCGGCTCCATATAACGAGACAAGCTTGCGTCTTACCTCCTCTGTGAAATAAGGTGCATCGGCAAGGTCAGAGCCTGTCTGTGCACGAACACCCAAATCAAAGGATTGCGCATAAACCTTTTCATCTTCACTAATATATCCATTTAAAAACATTTGCTGCAACACCCAGTTTCGCCTTGCAATCGCAGAACTCGTTTTTCGGATAGGGTGATAATTATTTGGGGCCTTTGGCAGTGCAGCAAGATAGGCTATTTCATGCAATTCCAATTGGTCCAGTGGCTTATCAAAATAATTCAAAGCTGCTGCGGCCACACCGTAACTAGAAAGCCCCAGATAAATATCGTTTAAATAAAGAGCAAATATATCATCCTTTTCCAAAGCATGCTCTATGCGAATTGCAAGAATTGCTTCTTTAATCTTACGTTCAACCGAAACCTCGTTCGTAAGAAGAAAATTTTTTGCTACTTGTTGTGTAATCGTCGATGCGCCAATTGGCCTCCTTCCGGTGCCCATATAAGAAATATTGGTGATGATGGCTCGGCTTAAGGCCCTCAAATCTATGCCAAAATGCTTATAAAAAGATTTATCCTCAGCTGAGAGAAATGCTGCTATTAAATCTGGCGGCATTGCTTGTGTAGGCATGAATAGACGTTTCTCTGTAGCATATTCCGCCAACAATGCACCGTCACCTGCATGAATGCGCGTTACAATGGGAGGCTCATAATCTGCGAGCTTTGCGTAATCGGGCAAATCCCTGCCAAATGACCAAAATACCCATAAAATCCCGCAAATGCCGGCAAGCATGGAGAGCATCAAAAACGTAAATATTCCAAAAAACCATCTCATAGTATTTTTTATTATTTTCTCTTTAGAGCATTTTTATGGTAGCTAATAACCTATTTTTACATTGAATACTAACGCGAAGATGAATTCAAATATGCTAAAATAGCATCAGCTATTTTTTTTGTTAAAGCATCAATATAGCTATTTTTTTTCAGATTCGCTTCATCTTTTTGATTTGTAAGAAACCCCATTTCAACTAATACAGATGGGATATCTGGTGACTTCAATACCGCAAAACCGGCAAACCTGTGTCCACGTTTATCACCACCTGGGAAAGAGCGCACCTGTTTTAAAATTGATTTGGCAACATAGGTAGATTCGTTCATAGATTCTCTCTGAAACATTCCTAATAATGCATTAGCAGCGAGAGGATCCTCAATCGCAAGATCTGGTCCACCGAGCAAGTCTGCCTTGTTTTCGCGTTCTGCTATTAGCGCTGCCTCTTTATCAGAAGCAGTATCTGATAAAGAGAATACAGATATGCCGAATGCCTTTGCATTTGGGGCTGCATCTGCATGAATTGATACAAACAAATCAGCCCGATGCTGGCGCGCGATTGCAATTCTATCTCGCAACCTAATAAAACTATCATCTTCTCTTGTTAGCCTTGCAATCACTTGTCCTGTCCTATTCAGATGATATGCAAGCCGCTTTGATGCCTTAAATGTAATATCCTTTTCTCTTGTCCCAGTGATACCGATCGCACCAGGATCTTTCCCCCCATGACCTGCATCAATTGTAACAACCCACCTTTTCGGTCTTAGTTCTGGAGACTTAAGCTTGACTGCGTTGCCAGATAGATTTGTATTTGGAATTTGGTCTGCCTGACTTGAGGAAACAGCATACTTTTCATCCACAATATTCTCGTTAATAAAAGCATCAAACTGGTTAGTTGCAAGATAGGGGGTCTTTTTAAGGGCAGCTCGTGCTAATGCAAACGCTGTTTTACCTCGGTTAAGAACATCCACCACTATTCGATAGCCAGATGTTTTAGAGCTGTCCATCTCAGGCGGAGGTAGCAGAAATGCCGCTATCGGAGCTGCAGGCTCTGATAACTCAAAAACTAGCCTGCCTGTATCAGGGTCTGGATTACCATATCGGTAGGATGTTATTGAACCAAAAGATAGCTTCCCTGATTTTGGCAGACTGGATAAATTCCAAACAGTATGCGCCGTATCAATGATGATCCGGTAGGGATTTTCCAGCAAAAATAGTCTTGCTTCAGGAATATTGCTTGTTTCCACAACAATTCGCGTGACAGGCCCTGCTAGACCGTCTAATTCTTTTGTATCTGCAATTTCTCCGAAGCGGAAACTAACATAACTATTCTGAGCATCAGCTTTGGCTGTAGATATGTCGGCTAAAACAATACCAAGATATGAGGCTATTAAAAGCAACACATACCGCGCAATTAGCAATACCCGTCTCAAATGTTTCTGAAAATCGATGATATGAATATCTAATGAGGTCAATTGACTACCAACTTCTATTTTCATCATGAATTTTTGCATCAAGCTAACAAACAATCCAAAAGATAAAAATACTTATCCTTTAATTCTACATAATTTTCTTTTCATAATTTTACTTTCATGTGATATGAATTTATCAGTTGCAAGGAGATCGCACACAGCAGACGTTTTTGAACGGGAAGAACCGTTCCCAAAAATAAGCTTAAAAACAGCACTTTGCAAGATGACTATTTTTTACATTCAGCAGAATGATGAACCTAAAATGACTATGATGATTACATCGATATTATACGCTAAACCAACTTCAGTTCGGCATAGCGGCTACATTAATCATAGTGAAATCTATACCATTCTGAATATTTCTGGCTTAGCGCCAGCCATTGAACATTCGTATTGCAACCGCACTTATGACGGCATGCAAACGACAGAGAGATATACTTATGAACAAAAAACTACTTATCGACGCCCACCAACACGAAGAAACTCGCGTGGTGTTGCTTAATGACCAAAAAATTGAAGAATTTGATTACGAAAACACAGCAAGAAAACAGTTAAAAGGTAATGTATACCTAGCGCGCGTAACGCGTGTCGAGCCATCTTTGCAGGCTGCCTTTGTTGAATATGGCGGAAACCGCCAAGGGTTTCTGGCCTTTAGTGAGATTCATCCTGATTATTATCGCATTCCCATAGAGGATAGAGAGGCTCTACAGGTACCAGTGGAGCCCGTGGAACTTGAAGATGATGTATCCTCAACCACGCAGAATGATACGCTAGAAACAATTGATGGCGAAGAAGAAATTGGCAATTCTGCAAAAAAAATACTGCCCACTGCCTTGCATAAATATAAAATTCAGGAGGTTATTTCTCGCAAACAAATCCTTCTTGTGCAGGTTGTTAAAGAAGAGCGCGGCAATAAAGGAGCTGCACTTACAACTTACCTATCACTCGCTGGACGTTACTGTGTTCTCATGCCAAACAGTAATAGAGGCGGAGGGGTATCGCGTAAAATAAATAACCCCGCCGATAGAAAAAGACTGAAATCTATTGTCAGCGAGTTAGATATAGCTGATGGAATGGCTGTAATAGTAAGAACCGCGGGGTCCAAGAGAACTAAAACAGAAATAAAAAGAGACTATTCCTATCTGACTAAATTATGGAACGATATCAGAACGAATACGATGAAATCAGAAGCGCCAAGCCTTATACATGAGGAAGGCAGTTTGGTTAAACGGGCCATTCGGGACATTTATACGAATGATATAGAAGAAGTATATGTTGAAGGGGCAGAAAGCTACAAGATAGCAAAAAACCATATGAAAATGCTTATTCCTAGTCATGCAAAAAGAGTGGTTGAATTCAAGGGTGAAAGACGCTTGTTCCAACACCACCACGTAGAAGACCAGCTTGATAAAATTCTTCATAATGAAGTGACCTTAAAATCTGGCGGGTATCTTGTGTTAAATCAGACAGAAGCACTCGTAGCAATTGACGTAAACTCTGGAAAAGCTACAAGAGAGCGTAATATCGAAGAGACGGCAGTCAAAACTAATCTTGAAGCTGCAGAGGAAATTGGAAGGCAACTTAAACTAAGAGACTTATCAGGTCTGGTTGTGATTGATTTCATTGATATGGAAGAAAACAGAAATCAGCATCTAGTTGAGCGGCGATTAAAAGAGGCTCTTCGAAACGACCGAGCTAGAATACAAGTGGGCGGAATAAGCCATTTTGGACTACTTGAAATGTCACGCCAACGATTACGCCCCTCCTTGGTTGAATCTATTTCTCAGACATGTCCACATTGCGAAGGAACAGGAAGAGTGCGATCTGTAAATTCATCTGCGCTTCATATCTTACGGGTTCTAGAAGAAGAAATCACGGGCATACCATCTCAAGAACTATCTATCGTTGTTCACACGGATGTTGCGCTTTATATTCTCAACGAAAAACGTGCAACTCTCTTAGAAGTTGAGCAGCAAGCTAATTGTAAGATTTCGATTCAGGCAGACGCAACCTTGCTGGAGAATGATTACCGTTTATTAAAAGATAATATCCTGCTGGATACCAAGGAAACCGAATTATACAAAAGTAAAACAGAGACAGCAAAAGGCGTTAATCCTAATCTTTTAAGCGAAGAAAATACCGAAGATGGCGAACAGCCAAAACGAAAGCGGCGTGGTCGACGTGGTGGCAGAAGAAGACGTAGGCGCGATGGCGACGAAGCTATTACTTCTCAAACACAGGAGACTAAAACAGAAATACAAGCTGTGCCAGTTGCGAAAGATGAATCTGATAAAAAAAGTGAAACCCCTTCTACCTCAGATACACAGTCTGATAGAACACAAACCAGACCAAAATCACGTAAACGCCATGGCAACAAACCAAAACAAAACCAACAACCATTAAAAGTTGCGGATGATACCGTTGCAATTAGCGATTCTCGGGGAAATTCCATAGAAACACAAACCTCGGACGAGACCACAAAAGCTAAACCAAAAGCAAAGAAAGCTGGTAAAAAAGCATCTAGTAGCAAAATAGCTGTCAAAACTGCAGATGATAGTGAAACTGACAAAATAATTAGACCAAAGAGTTCAAAAGCTAAACCAAAAAAAGTAGGTATTAAAAAATCTGTAAAAAAGGTAGTAAAGAGGAAGCAAAAAACAACAGAAAAACAGACTGCCAAAAACAGCACGGATGCCTTGCAACCGTTGAAAGGTAGAGAGCCTATAGCGTCTGTTGAGTTAGGCGTTACTGATGTTGGTGATAATGCCCCAGCTGCTAAGAAACGCGGTTGGTGGACTAAAAACTAATAAAGATCAACCAAATAATCTGACAACAAAAAGGGCAGATTAGCTTGCTTAATCTGCCCTTTTATTTATATCTAAAAAAAATCCGCCATAATGCCCAGTCTACATGTGAAATTTATCAGGCTGCATCTTTTTTATATGTTGTAACAAACGCATTAATGCGTTTAACGGCCTCATGCATTGTAGCTGTAGAACCTGCAAAAGATAACCGCAAAAAACGATGGCCATCAATTGAGTCAAAATCCACTCCAGGTGTTGTGGCAACGCCGGTTTTTTCTAATAATACCTTTGCAAATGAAATTGAGTCATCGCTTAATGTTGAAATATCTGCGTAAATATAAAAAGCACCCTCGCAAGGGGCTACATTTCCTAGAAATTCTATGGGCAGCCCTGATAATAATATCTTTCTATTTTCTTTATATCGCTCCACATGTTGGTCTAATTCATCGATACAGTCAAATGCCTTCAAGGATGCAATTTGGTTGGGTGTTGGCGCTGATATATATAAGTTTTGGGCTAATTTCTCAGCAGCACTTATCAACTGCCTTGGCAGTATCATCCATCCAATTCGCCATCCCGTCATTGAAAAATACTTAGACAAGCTATTGATAATAATAGCGTTATCTGTGAATTTTAATGCCGTCTCACATCTACTTGTATAGGACAGCCCATGATAGATTTCATCTGATATTAACCGCACACTATTCTTATCACACCATACGCAGATTTCTTTTAATTCTTTATCTGGTATTACAACACCAGTTGGATTGTGTGGACTTGCTATCATAAGACCGTCTGGCAATCTGTCCCATTTCTCCATATCCTCTAATCTTGGTAACCATCCTTGTTCAGGTCCAGCTTGCAAAATTACCGGCTCGAGTCCCATGCCGAGCATTAGATTACGATAGGCTGGATAACCAGGATTTGGAATAGCTATTCTGTCACCGACATCAAAAGCAGATAGAAAAGAAATTCCAAACCCGGTCGATGAGCCAACAGTCACAGCAACACGTTCAGGATCTAATTCTATCTGGTACCATTCTCGATAATGTTTGGCTATTCGCTCTCGCAGTTCGCTAATTCCAAGTGCCACAGCGTATCCGTGGGATTTTTGTTGTGCCATAGATGCAACGAGCGCATCCATGACCGGTTTAGGAGCTGATGAGGATGGCTGACCTACCTCAAGATGTACGATGTCATGTCCTCTTGCATCTAACTCAGCAGCAAAGCGCATTACATCCATAGCCATGAAGGGAGGCATTTTACTTCGCTCGGCGATTTTTAGGGTTGGACCTGTCATTTTCTTCTCATCATTAAGATTGAGCTTTAAAACGTAATGTAACTTTGACACGATTTAACGATCAGAAAGCACTGACCATTAAACTAAACTATGTTATTCTTAAAACAGATATTATTTATAATTTACATAGAAGCACAACATCATATCTTATTTTCCTTGTCAAATATCTTATTTTGAATTTAATTCCGTTTTTTTCAAAAATAAAGAATATTATTCTACTTTATTGGTGGAAATCACAAAACAAATGTTAAATATTAGAAAGTTTCATTTGATTATGCTTTTTTTCCTATATTTTACCGGACCAACAACGAGTTGTCATGCAAACTTAATTCGGGATGCTGAGCTAGAAACTAAACTAGAAGCATTACTCGACCCATTGCTGCAAGTCTCTGATGTTTCATCGCAGATAAAGGTTCGGATCATACTGGATTCTTCCTATAACGCCTTTGTGACTGGCGATGATACTATATATCTTCATTCTGGTCTTCTACTAGAAGCAGAGACTCTAGAAGAAGTCATTGGCGTGATGGCACATGAGCTTGGCCACATTGCATCTGGTCATGTAGCCCGAAAAGGCGAATCCGTTCAAAAAGCAAAGGGTACGTCTTTGCTAAGTGCCGCTCTTGCAGCCGCCGCTGCAATGGGCGGATCTGGAGAGCTGGCAGCGGGTCTGCTAGTCGGTGGAAACGACAGAGCAGCACGACAATTTTATTACGGCTCACGAATAAATGAAGCTGTTGCAGATGAATGGGCATTAGAAATGCTCGACGAGCTAGAAATTAGCTCTAAAGGTATGGTAAAAATGATGCAGCGACTTTCACAGCAAAATGTATTACCCGAAAGCTATCAATCAGAATATTATCGCACGCATCCAGGCACTAAGCAACGTCTGGCCGTCTATGAAGACCATCTCGTAAAATCCGCCTTTAAAAATACCAGAATGGCAGAAGCAGATTATGCTAATTTTAGTCGAATTGTTGCAAAATTATCAGGGTATGAAAACCGACCAGAGGATACTCTTCAAGCGTTGGAAAACGATAATCTATCAATAGATGAACGTTATGAGCGGGCAATTGCTTATTTCAGATATGGCAATTCTGATGCCGCTATTAGGGATACACAGTCTCTTTTATTGGCTGAACCAGAAAACCCATATTTTTATGAACTTGGCGGAGAAATAGCCTTTGCAGACCAAAATCTACCATCTGCGATTGAGTTTTTGACAGCTGCATTCGACAAAAGCGAGAAAGCACCCTTAATTGGAATGCGTTTAGGCAGGGCATTATTGGCAACAGGAATAACTGAGAATTATTTGCTAGCAAGAGATATTTTAAAAATTGCGGTCACTGGTGAGCCAGATTGGCCGTTTGTTCGAAGAGAATATGCGATAGCCCTTGGTAAGACAGGTGACATAGCGAAAGCAAGTTGGCAGCTAGCTGAGGTAGCTTACCTAAATGGCGATCTGCAACAAGCAAATAGTCAGCTAAAGCGTGGGCTAGCACAACCTAATTTATCATCAGAAATAAAAAAACGATTAATTGACCTTAAATTTTTGATAGAAAACTCACAAGTTCTGAAAGCACATTGAGTTTTTAACCAACCAATTTAAAAAATAGATGTATGCTATTGGTCATTCTAAGATAGATTCCTGTTATTGAAAGATTATTGTACACATGCTATTGAGCCAAGTGTAATTCGTTTTTTTCAAAACAAAGGTACAATCATGAGACAGATTTTTTATTTTTTCACTTTGTGCCTTATTCTGATGACCCATCCTACAAAGGCTGAGTTTTCAGAATTAGAAAAACAGCAAATTCAAAAAATCATTGAGAGATATCTAAACCAAAACCCAGAAATATTATTTGACTTAATTGTAAATTATTCTAACCAAAAATCAGAATATGCTAAACAGAATGCGATTTCATTGACATATGATAGTGAAGGTGATGGGATGATAGGCAATCCAGATGCTTCATTTATTATCTATGAGTATTCAGACTATAATTGTGGTTATTGCAAAAGACTCTTTACCACATTACAAACGCTAATTATGGAAGATGACGATCTGTTAATTATTGTGAAAGAATTTCCTATCTTGGCAAAAAGCTCTGTATTAGCGGCCAAAGCAGCGCTTGCCGCTGAAGAGCAAGGTAAATTTGCAGAGTACCATCTCACTTTAATGACTTCTGTTGGCGGCATTACAGAAGATTCGTTACAGACAATTGCTACAATAGTTGGGCTTGATTTGAGCTTGTTTAACGAGGCAATTTCTAGCGACCGTTTTGATAAAATATTACAGCGTAACATGGAATCTGGGCGCGCAATTGGGATAGAGGGGACTCCTGCATTATTAATTGGCGAACAAATTATCCCAGGCGCTATTGGTTTAGATGAAATAAAAGCACTAATCGAAACAGAACGAAAAAACAGCTGACAAGAAGAGACTCAAATTGGTTTTTGTGCACAGATTATAAAAAAAGCAACTCACCGTAAAATTCAATATTCGCATTATTGATTTAATTACGCTATAGCAAGTTACCAAAACGTTTTTTCTGTCCAATTTTAGGTGTTGAGTTATGGCAAAAGTTCTTATTCTTAACGGTCCGAATTTAAATATGCTCGGCACAAGGCAACCTGATATTTATGGCCATACAAAATTACAGGACATTGAGGCTGCCTGTCAGGCTTTAGCAAGCCAACTCCATATGATAGCTGAATGTTTCCACTCCAACAATGAAGGAGAACTTGTCAGCCTAATTCAACAGGCGTCTGCCACTTACGATGGCATCATTCTTAATGCTGGTGGGTATAGTCATACATCTGTTGCTATCAGGGATGCCTTAGCTCTATTTTCTGGCAAAATCATTGAGGTTCATATTTCTAATATATATAATCGCGAAACATTTAGACATACCTCTATGCTTTCTGCTGTATCTGATGGCATCATCGTTGGGCTTGGAGAGAACTCCTATAGACTAGCTATCCGGGCACTTGCAGAATTACTTTCTGATGATTAGGTCGCTATAATAGTATGAGGTAATATTAACCTTCAATTTTTTATAACATTTACCTAAAAGACGCATAGGTTTTTTTCAAAACTTATTTTTTTCTGATGTCATAAGAGCAAATGGAATTATTTTTAGGAGTATCTTAAGTGTCAGATCAATTTATTATCGCCCCAGAGACTATCATCCAAGCCTATACGCTTGGCATATTCCCAATGGCAACTAGCAAAGACGCAGAAGATATTCAATTTTTTCAACCAGATATTCGCGGTGTTTTGCCGATTAGTCCTCCTCATATACCAAAACGACTTCAAAGATTACTAAGAAAACAGCCGTTTGAGATTCATTGGAACCAGAATTTTCCTGCTGTAATTGATGGATGCGCTGCCCCACGCTCGGATACACAAGACACATGGATCAACCCTCAGATCAGAAGACTATACATCTCCCTTCATATGCTTGGATTTGCTCATTCAGTGGAAGTCTATGAAGAGGGACAATTGATAGGCGGATTATATGGCGTTGCAATTGGCGGCGCTTTCTTTGGTGAATCTATGTATAGTCGCGTATCAAACGCGTCTAAAATTGCACTTTGTCATTTAATGGCCCGCCTGCGTTATGGCAATTTCAAATTATTGGACGCACAATTTGTAAATGACCATCTGATTCAATTTGGCATTGAACCAATAGAGAGACATCAATTTCAGCAGAAGCTTAAACATGCCATAAATAGCAAGGCCAGTCTTGATCTAGATGTCCCTGAAGCAATTATTCTTCAGTCTTTGTGGCAAGATAACAATGTTACGTCATAAACAGGATGTTCCAAACCAGAAATAGCTGGACTTGAAGCAAACATCCAACCAGAAAATAAGGCTTTTTTAGGTTTTTTATCTGAGTATCCATTATCAAATATCATAATGAATGCCGCATTTTCAGGCGGCTCTTCTGGCGGTCGATAGGCACAATAATGCACTCTAAGCTCAAGTGTGCCAAACTCTGTACCACCGCCTACTGGAACCGACTGGGTAGAAATTCGCGCAGTAATTTTATCAAGAAGTTGTAACTCTGCTTTTTGAGATTCTATCCAGGTTGAGGACATTACCTGATTATTTTGGACAATAAACAAACCCGTTAAAAGAAAAAACCTATATAGAAAAATAATCGATATCCTCATTGTAAAATACAATTATTTTTATTGATTAGCACTTTGAAACACAAATTTGCCAAGAAGATCCGTAAGGCTCACAGGGTCTGATGTATCATAGATAATATCCCCCGCTTGCATCATCTCATCATTTGCCCCTGGTGAGAGTTCAAGTACATAACCACCTAAAAGTGATTTAGCAACAATCCTTGCACTGGTGTCTGACGGCAATACTATATCCGGATTTATACTGAAAGTCAGTCGCGCTATATAAGTAATTTTATCAATCTCATGGGATGTTACCTGGCCTATTTTTATCCCTGCGAGAAACACATCGTCCCCAACGGAGAGACCAGATACGTCACCAAACTCAGCTTTGAGTTCTATCCCACTTGATGGTGTCAAATTAGCCGAATTATAAACCGTTATTGCAAAGATTATTGCTCCAATAATTATAATTGCACCAAGTATTGTTTCTAGAGTGTTCTGTCGCATTTATGAATTGTATCCTTTAACCGAGTCGGTGAACAGTCAGCGCTACAAAAACAGACAATCTGTTAATATAAATGCTCAAGATATAGGCGTCCAAGGCTCATAATCACCAGACGCTTTAGCACGTCGCCCACCTTTCAATAGATGGCCTTTAGGGCGGTAAGCGAATTTTGTGCCTGTTAAGTTTGGCAGGTGGGCTTCCTGCCACTTATACTTTTTGTATCCGCCTTCTGGAGGAGGGGTGTCTTGTGTGTGGTGCAACCATCCGTGCCAGTCAGCAGGCACCTTTGATGCCTCCACCACACCTTTAAATAATACGAATCTTTTAGACCTAAGCTGATTCTTTCTCTTAGTCTTCTCGTAGTATTTATTTCCAAATTCGTCTTCGCCTTTAAATTTAGAAGTGCAGGCAATTAAGACTCTTGAAATTATGTACATTAGGTTTTTTTCCTATCGACAACAAAGCATTTCTTTCTTCAAGACGCGCTGTCATTGAACTTATCCTAGGATTATAGTAGCAAAAAAAAAGTGTGCCGTTAAATATTTTGTTTAAAATTATGGTAAACGCAAGAACGCATATATAATCAAAAAACTTAACTTATCTTTTAATTTGTTAGTTCATTAAATTTATCTACTAATAATTAAACTAACCGAACCTTATCCTGAATTTACCAAGAGTGGGCGCGAATATATAGAGCATTTAAAATAAAATTAATGTCTTACACCTCTTTATCAATTAAGTAATTTCAATCAACTAGAAAAGGTCAAGAAAAAAAAATAAAAAATAGGCTATTTTTTTTAATTGTTAAACTTGATCTAAAACACTACATCGGGTAACTTCGAGAGCCATGTCCACTATATATGGTAACACACCGTCATTCTGTAATTTAGTGAAATCAACGATTTGCGCGAACACGATGACATTTAAATTATTATAACGGCAAAAAAATAAAAGGAAGAATATTATGCGTTTTGAGCGGCTATTGACCAATGAAAAAGAAGATTTTTACGCAAATATCCCATTTAGGTCAGCAACCAGTGAAATTCGCAATCCTGATGGCACTATTGTTTTCTCAGCCAAGGATATAGAAGTTCCAGAACAATATAGTCAGGTGGCAACAGACATAATCGCTCAAAAATATTTTCGTAAAGCAGGTGTGCCAGTACGTCTAAAAACAACCGAAGAGAATAATGTACCGTCTTGGTTATGGTGCTCACAGCCTGATATGGAGGCATTAAATCTACTTCCTCAGGAAGAAAGATATACAAGCGAGACATCAGCAAAACAGGTTTTCCATCGGCTAGCAGGAACATGGACTTATTGGGGCTGGAAAGGTGGATATTTCAGCAGTGAATCAGATGCGGAGATTTATTATCAGGAAATGACTGTGATGTTGGCACGGCAAATGGCCGCGCCTAATTCGCCACAATGGTTTAATACAGGAATAAACTGGGCATATGGTATCGATGGCCCTAGTCAAGGACATTTCTATGTAGATTTTGAAACAGGAAAAATGGTGCGCTCGAAAACATCTTATGAGCATCCACAACCGCATGCTTGTTTCATCCAATCGGTAAATGACGATTTGGTGAATGATGGCGGTATAATGGATTTATGGGTCCGAGAAGCACGCCTATTTAAATATGGCTCCGGCACCGGATCAAACTTTTCTAAATTGCGTGGTATTGGAGAAAGCCTATCAGGAGGTGGCAAATCGTCAGGCCTAATGAGTTTCCTTAAAATTGGAGATAGGGCAGCAGGTGCCATAAAATCAGGTGGAACAACACGACGTGCCGCCAAGATGGTTACGGTTGATATAGACCATCCAGACATTGAAGAATATATAGACTGGAAAGTACTAGAAGAGCAAAAAGTTGCTGCACTAGTAACCGGTTCAAAAATTGCCAGCAAACATATGAGTGCTGTGATGAAGGCATGTGTCGAGGCAACAAATCTTGATGAAATATCACGCTACGACCCAAAGCGAAATAGTGAGCTTAAAAAAGCAATTATAGAAGCACGCAAAGCAATGCTTCCGGAAAATTATGTCCAACGGGTGATACAATTTGCCCAACAAGGTTTTACAGAAATTGAATTCAAGACATATGATACAGACTGGGATAGTGAGGCATATCTCACTGTTGCTGGGCAGAATTCTAACAATTCTGTGCGTGTTTCAAACGACTTTTTAAAGGCAGTAGAACAACAGGGCAAATGGTCGCTAATTGGCCGTACAAATGGTAAAATAATCAAGGAAGTAAATGCTAACGAATTATGGGATAAAATAGCCTATGCTGCTTGGGCCTGTGCAGATCCTGGCTTGCAGTATGATACAACAATCAATGAATGGCATACCTGTCCGCAGGGAGGCAGAATCAATGCCTCGAACCCTTGTTCTGAATATATGTTTATTGACGATACCGCTTGTAACTTAGCCTCTTTAAACTTAATGCAGTTCAGACATGAAGATGGCAGTTTCGATATTGGGACCTTCGAACATGCCACAAAAATTTGGACCCTAACATTGGAAATTTCTGTTACTATGGCCCAATTCCCATCAAAAGAAATAGCCCAAGGCTCTTATGACTATCGCACGCTAGGCCTTGGTTTTGCTAATATTGGTGGCATGTTGATGGCTGCGGGAATATCTTATGATAGTGACGAAGCGCGCGCATTATGTGGCGCTATTTCAGCGATAATGACCGGTAGGTCCTATGCAACTTCGGCAGAGATAGCGAGCGAGCTAGGCGCATTTCCAAAATATAAGGCAAACGCAAAATCTATGATGCGTGTGATGGAAAATCACAAGAACGCCGCTCTTGGTAAGGTTGATGGATACAGCGACTTAAGCGTTTTACCCGTACCCCTTGCAATAGGGGATTGCCCCGATAAAACACTTGCAACTGCTGCTGCTGTGGCATGGGAAGATGCAGTTCGTCTTGGTAAAGAGCATGGATACCGCAATGCACAAGCAACTGTTATAGCACCAACTGGAACAATTGGTCTTGTAATGGATTGTGATACAACTGGTATTGAGCCTGATTTTGCTATTGTGAAGTTCAAAAAGCTTGCTGGAGGTGGATATTTCAAGATTATTAATCGGGTGGTACCTGAAGCACTAACACGCCTTGGCTACACAGAAAATCAGATAGGAGATATCATCCGTTACGCCGTGGGGCGTGGTAGCCTGAAAGATTGTCAAGCCATTTCTATATCCGCACTTAAAGAAAAAGGGTTTACGAAGGCTGTTCTTGAGAAGTTAGAGGCGAGTTTAGTAAACGCTTTTGATATAAAATTTGCCTTTAATCATTATGCGCTTGGTCTAGAATTCTGCAAAGATACTCTGGGATTCAGTGATATTCAATTAAACGACTTTAAATTTAATATGCTAGAGGCACTCGGCTTTACTAAAGACGAAATAAATGCAGCAAACATCCATATTTGCGGAGCTATGACAGTAGAGGGTGCCCCGCATTTAAAAAAGAAGCATTTGTCAATTTTTGACTGTGCAAACGTCTGTGGGCGAATAGGCGAGCGGTTTCTATCTGTTGAAAGCCATATTACTATGATGGCTGCAGCACAGCCATTTATATCTGGCGCTATTTCAAAAACGATTAACATGCCTAATAATGCCTCTGTGGAGGAGTGCGGAAAAGCCTACATGCAATCTTGGCGTCTTGGGCTGAAAGCGAACGCGCTTTATCGTGATGGTTCAAAACTCAGCCAGCCTCTATCATCAGCTCTAGTAGATGAAGACGACTTAGAAGAGGAACAAACAGCATCAAAACCACAAATTGTAGAGAAAATTGTTGAACGTGTAATGCATTTGCAAGAACGTGAAAAACTACCGCAAAGACGCAAAGGGTATACCCAAAAAGCATCTGTGGGTGGTCATAAGGTTTATCTGCGAACAGGAGAATATCAGGATGGTCGTCTTGGAGAGATCTTTATAGACATGCATAAAGAAGGCGCAGCATTTCGCTCACTTATGAATAATTTTGCTATAGCAGTATCAATAGGTCTTCAATACGGCGTTCCTCTGGAAGAGTTTGTAGAAGCGTTCACCTTCACACGGTTTGAGCCACAAGGCATGGTTACTGGAAACGATGCCATTAAAATGTCCTCATCCATCCTTGATTATACCTTTAGGGAACTTGCTATTTCCTATCTGGACAGACATGACCTTGGACACGTGAATAAAGATGATTTAGATGCTGATACAATTGGTGGGGGCGAGGCACAATCAGAGCTTGTTGACAGAGTGACTAGTCGCGGATTTATTCGCAAACAAGGTTTAAAGGTATATTCAAACAAAAACCAAACAACGACTGCTGTCGCTCAGGAAAGAACAGTTGCAACAAGCTTTCTTGCACCTGCACCTGAAGCGAAACTGGCAACTGAAACACGTATCCAAAACCAGCAGACAATGACCGTAAGTAATCAAGAAATGGTGAAGCAGGCAAGAATGCAAGGCTATGAGGGTGAATCTTGCCCTGAGTGCCAGAACTTCACACTTGTTCGTAACGGCACCTGCCTTAAGTGTAACACCTGTGGTTCGACTACCGGTTGTAGTTAGTAGCAATTAAAATATATCAAATATTCAGATAGTTAAACCACAAAATGTTTGATACATCTCTATGACTGTATTTCACTGACTCAATTCACCATAGATACAATAGCTTACTTCGGATAAGACATTATGAGATAGCCTAAAGACATTGTTCTATAAGCTTTGAAGGAGAATTAACATGGCGTATGATATTCAAACTAAATTAGACAAGCTTGGCATTAATTTAGATAGCCCAGCTGCTCCAGCTGGTAATTATACACCTATACTTGTTATTCATGATATGGTTTATGTATCAGGACAATTACCACTCAATAATGGCATGATAGAGCTAACTGGAAAGGTTGGCGGTTCGGTCAGTGTTAAAGACGCCCAAGAACAGGCAAGGCGGTGCGCTGTTGCGATATTGTGTCAAGTATCTACAGTGAGTGATAGTCTGAGAAATGTGGAACGTGTTGTAAAACTTGGAGGGTTTGTAACATCAACACCTGAATTTACAGAACAACCGAAGGTGATTGATGCAGCGTCAGAATTAATGGTAGCCTTGTTCGGAGAAAGCGGAAAACATACTAGATCTGCGGTAGGTGTTAGCGCTTTACCTCTAGGGGCTGTTGTAGAAATAGATGCCATATTTCAACTAAAGTCCTGATAAGATTGTAAATTCTAACGAGCAATAATACCTGGAGTCTTATTTAAGATAGTTTTATGAATAATATACCAGAGAATTCTGTTTTCTCGCTAAAGACATTGACATCTATAAACAATATTCCTTCTGAAGAATGGGATTGTCTTAATGCCACTGGCTACCCATTTGTGATGCATGATTTTTTAGCAGCTCTTGAAGATAGCAAATGTGTTGGAGGAGATACTGGCTGGGATATTTTGCATTTATGCGTGTATGATGAATATCTCAATCTGCGCGGCGCTATGCCACATTACTTAAAATACCATTCCTATGGGGAGTATATTTTCGATCATAGCTGGGCAAATGCATATGAGCGTTCAGGTCTGGCATATTATCCGAAGTCACTCTCAGCAGTCCCATTTACTCCAGTGCCAGGTCCACGTTTAATGACGCTAGAAGGTGATATAAAAGCAAAGCAAGCCTTGTTTGGCGGCATGCAAACTATCATCGAAAATAACAATCTCTCTTCTGCGCATATTAATTTTATAGACACAAATGATTTGACTGCCGCACGAAATAATAGCTGGCTGATCCGGGAGGGTTTGCAGTTCCATTGGCATAATCAAGACTATGATAGTTTTGATCAGTTTTTAGAGTATTTAACATCTAGAAAACGCAAAAATATACGCAAAGAGCGAGAGTTTATTCAGAAATCTGGGATCAAGTTTGAGCATTTGACTGGTGGTAATATAAAACCCATACATTGGGATATTTTCTATCAATGTTATCTTGCAACGATTGAGAAGAAATGGGGAGGCGCTTATCTTACACGTATGTTTTTTGAGTCACTATCTAGTAACATTGCTGATAAAATTCTTCTTGTTCTTGCTTATGATCAGGGTACGCCGATTGCCGGAGCCCTAAATTTCATGGGTTCAGATGCACTTTATGGGCGAAACTGGGGCGGATTACGCGATATGCCATTTTTACATTTTGAGACATGTTATTATCAGGCAATTGATTTTGCCATAAAAATGGGGCTTAAACGGGTGGAAGCGGGCGCGCAAGGGCTTCACAAAGTTCCACGCGGATATCTTCCATCAAAGACGTATTCAGCTCATAAAATTCTCAACCCACAATTCCAAGAAGCGATTATTCGATTTCTCAAACAAGAAGCTCTGCAAAACCAGGAAGAGGCTTTGTACATTGCCAAAGCCTCTCCCTATAAAAAAATATAATTGACCCTGATTAAACTTTTTCAGTTTTCTTTTTTGGCGACTTGGTATTATCCGCCGACATTGTTTTAAGCTCAAGCTTGTTGTCTTTAACCGTTACTATAACTTCACCCCCTGCAACCAAATCACCGAATAGAAGGTGATCCGCGAGCGGTTTTTTGATATGCTCTTGTATTAGCCTTCCAAGCGGCCTTGCACCAAAGGAGCTATCATACCCGCGCTCTGCAAGCCATTCACGAGCTTGCTCCTCAAGCTGAATTTCAACTTGTCTTTCAGCTAACTGAGCTTCGAGCTGAAATACGAATTTATCTACAACTAGCCTTATCGTATCATTATCTAAAGCGGAGAAGGCTATAACTGCATCTAAACGGTTTCTGAATTCAGGTGAAAACATTTTCTCTATAGCCTCTGAGTCTGCATCTGTTCTGTTTCCTCTGCCAAATCCAATGGCCTGTTTTGATAGCTCGGAGGCGCCAGCGTTGGTTGTCATGATTAAAATAACGTTTCGGAAATCTACCTTCTTTCCATTAGAGTCAGTTAATGTTCCGTGGTCCATGACCTGCAATAACAAACTAAATAAATCAGGATGAGCTTTTTCGATCTCATCTAATAATAAAACTGCATGCGGTGTTTGGTCGATTGCATCTGTTAATAATCCTCCTTGATCAAAACCAACATAACCAGGAGGCGCGCCTATTAGTCTTGATACGGTGTGTCTCTCCATATATTCGGACATATCAAAACGAATTAGCTTAACCCCTAATGTTTCTGATAATTGTTTTGCCACTTCTGTTTTGCCAACTCCTGTCGGACCAGAAAACAAGTAGTTGCCGATTGGTTTGCCCGATTCACGCAAACCAGCGCGGGAGAGTTTAATAGCAGATGCTAGTGCCGTAATAGCAGTATCCTGGCCATAAACCATCCGCTTTAAATCTGTCTCTAGTGAAGCTAGCACAGCCTTATCATTTCTGCTCACATGCTTAGAAGGTATCCTAGCCATCGAGGCAATAGTTGTTTCTATTTCTTTTTGGCCGATTTGCTGTCGCCTTTTTGACTGCGGCAAAAGATTTTGTGAAGCAGCTGCTTCATCTATAACGTCAATTGCTTTATCAGGAAGTTTACGGTCATGAATATAACGAGCTGATAAATCTACTGCTGTCTTTATAGCAGCTTGAGTGAATTTTACCCCGTGATGTGCTTCATAACGCGACTTTAGACCTGCCAGAATTTTTATTGTGTCAGGAATAGATGGTTCATTAACATCAATTTTCTGGAATCTTCGTGCTAATGCTCGATCTTTTTCAAAATAACTTCTATATTCTTTATACGTTGTGGATCCAATACAACGCAAAGATCCTTTCTGCAAGGCAGGCTTCAGAAGGTTAGAAGCATCCATCGCCCCGCCAGAGGTTGCGCCTGCTCCGATGATAGTATGAATTTCATCAATAAAAAGGATAGCCTGATTATCCTGTTCTATTTGCTTCATCACCGCTTTTAAGCGTTCTTCAAAATCTCCACGATATCTTGTGCCTGCAAGCAATGAGCCCATATCAAGTGAATATATTACAGCAGATTTAAGAACCTCCGGAACTGACCCATCAACAATACGTTGCGCAAGACCCTCCGCAATAGCTGTTTTCCCAACGCCAGGATCACCAACATAAAGGGGATTATTTTTTGTTCTTCTGCATAGTATTTGAATGGTTCTATCTACCTCTGCGGTTCTGCCAATTAAAGGGTCTATTTTGCCTTCAACTGCTTTAGTAATGAGATCAACCGCATATTGCGATAACGCATCTTTTCCTGTCTGGCTATCACCTATATCTGCGTCATCTTCCTCAGTTTCACTGCCTTCGACTGATGCTCCGTTGCCGTGGCTTATAAAGCTGATGGCGTCAAGCCGTGACATGTCAAGTGAGGTTAAAAACCACACTGCGTGTGAATCCCGCTCTGAATACATGGCTATCAAAACGTTAGCTCCAGTCGCTGAACCGCGACCCGAAGATTGGGTATGAATAATAGCGCGTTGCACCACACGGCTAAAAGAAGCAGTTGGTTGCACCTCTATCTCATCGGCTTGCGCGACTAGCTCATCCATTTCGTCATCGATGTAGGATTCTAACATCTCTCTTAATCTAGATACATCCAGATTACAGCCATGCATTACTGCGAGCGCATCCTTATCTTCGAGCATCGCAAGTAAAAGATGTTCCAAAGTAGCGAACTCATGATGCCGTTCGCCTGCAACGGATAAGGAACGACGCAGAGTTTCTTCTAATTCTTGGGATAACAATATCTTACTCCTTTTCCATCTGCAATTGCAGTGGATGTTCGTTTTGTCTGGCAAATGTCATTACTTGATTTATTTTAGCCTCAGCAACCTCATAGGTGAACACACCGCAAACACCAACACCTTTTTGATGCACATGTAGCATTATTTTCTGGGCAACTTCCGAATTATGGCCAAAAAAGCGTTGTAGTATTAAAACTACAAATTCCATAGGAGTGTAGTCATCATTTAATATTATTACCCGATATAATGACGGTTTTTTAGTTTTTGTGCGCTTTTCCAGCACTAAGCCACCATCAACATCATTTGGCTTATTATTATTCGCGCTCATTGTTCCGATATCTCCATGACCTAACAATACATATTGGCATCTTTTATAATTAAGAAAAGGGGTTGATGGTATTTTTTTGTTAAATAGTGCATCTTCAAGTTACAATATAGAAATATTGATTTCTAATCTGTATTGTGATTCATTAATGACATCATGTTAATTCTTAACAACCTGTTGAGTCTATTGATAAAGTGTATGATAATCTCAGGATAATAATGATCTGGATCATCAAAAACAAATTATTCGATACGTGTATTAAAATGATACAGAATATTATTCTCAGCTCAAAAAAACTTTTTATTAGCTTAATAATACCTTTCTTCCTTTATGGTGGGATGTTATCAACGTTAAATATATTGGGGTTATCTGAGGCCCTTGCTAATGCAAAGTATGCGTCTTTTGTTATGGAAGAAGTGTCAGGGCGAGTCTTATATGCAAGAAACGCAGATAAGCAGCTATATCCTGCGTCATTAGCAAAAATCATGACGTTATATATACTGTTCGAAGAATTACAGAGTAAGAACTTAACCTTAAACTCACAAATTACCATATCATCGCTTTCGGCAAGTAGAAGCCCATCTAAACTTTATCTAAAACCAGGTGAGACTATATCTGTTGAAGATGCCATATTCGCGTTAGTGACAAAATCTGCAAATGACATTGCAACGGCTGTATCCGAAGAAATTTCACTATCAGAGCGTGAATTTGCCAAGCGAATGACTCGCAAAGCAAAGGCCCTTGGAATGTCACGGACCATTTTTAAAAATGCATCTGGGCTTCCCAATAGAGCCCAGGTAAGTACAGCCAGAGATATGGCAAAGCTTGGAACGGCAATTCGAACAGATTTTCCTGAGTATTATCATTACTTTAGTAACAAATCATTCCGGTTTAGAGGTAAAACTTATCGAAATCATAACCGCTTATTGGCTATTTTTGAAGGCACGGACGGCATTAAAACTGGTTATATAGGTGCCTCTGGCTTCAATCTTGTTGCCTCTGCTGAGCAAAATGGTGTGCGTCTCATAGGTGTTATATTTGGTGGCAAAACGAGTAAAAGTCGTGACTTACATATGATTAAGTTGTTAACCAACCAGTTCAAAGTAGTAAAACCTTTTAGAGTTGCTTCCATTCCGGTTGCAACTCCACTTCCGAGGCCAGAAAATAAAGGCCTTGCGGACTCTAGTAGCAAACTTGCCTCTGTTGTCCCCCCAATCTCCAAGCCACAGATTATTATTCGCTCCATTCCCTCCAACTCTATAGAAAGTCAGATAGCATCAAAAGGCGATGCCTGGTCTATTCAAGTAGGTAGTTTTTCTAGAAAAATCAGTGCCCATAAAGCGGCAATCAAAGCCAGACGTTCTGCTGCCTCTATTTTGGCAATGATACCCGCACAGGTAAGTCTTGTAATGCGAGGCGAATTACCGTTATGGCGGGTTAGGTTTGAAGGACTTGACGAGCCAAGCGCCCGTGCTGCTTGTGTCGAGCTATATCAATCTGGAAATGCATGTTTTGCATTGCCGGAGATAATTTCGAGCGCCAGCTCATCATAGAGGCATTTTTATCAGCCTCATACTCACTATTTCAGCATTTTAATCTATATTAATGAAAGTTTCTGCTTTTTAATACTGGTATTTTTAGCTCTGAAGTTTTTAGATGCTGCAAATAAACATCACAATTAACTAATTTATCCGCAATAAAATGTATAATTTTGCCCTGTTTTTGAATTCTGCCAGATACCCCTAGTAAATGCGCACCAAGTAATGCTGCGCGATACGCATCCACAACAGCTGGCCAGATTATAATATTTAGGGAATAATGTGCGTCCTCCAATGTTATAAAAACAGTTCCTTTTGCGGTACCTGGCTTTTGCCTGCCTGTTACAAGGCCAATTACCTGATGCTTCCTGCCATCTATACTATCTATAGCAACAGAACAGGTCTGCCAGCTATCTGCTGAAAAATACGGCTCTAATAGACTTACTGGATGCGCTTTAAGAGATAATCCAGTTGCTAAATAATCCTGAGCCACCAAGGCACCTATACTTGCTGTTGGCAGAGGTGTTACTGGCTCTATTGGCATAATAGTTTTGTGGCGTTGTTCTGCATATGAGAATAAGGGTAGCCCCAAGCTTTGCTGACGAGCAAGCTTTTTTATCTCCCATAGTGACTGACGACTTATAAGGCCAATCGAATTAAAGGCGTCAGCTCTAGCAAGCGATTCTAATCCAGATATGGAGATGTCTGACCTGCGTACAAGGTCATTAATATCGTGATAAGCCGTATGACGACTTGCTGCCAGTCTTTCAGCCTCATAGCGTTTTAATCCTTTTACCTGACGCATTCCAAGACGCAACGCATGACGCGCGTGGTCTGTTGCCTCTAAGCTACAATCCCATTGTGAGTTGTTAATATCAACTGGTCTTACTTCAACTCCGCTACGCTTAGCTTCTGCAACTAATTGAGCGGGCCCATAAAAACCCATTGGCTGAGCGTTTAACAACGCACAGATAAAAACATCTGGATAGTGACATTTTATCCAAGCAGAAGCATAAACCAGTAAAGCAAAACTCGAAGCATGCGATTCTGGAAATCCATATGTGCCAAAACCTTCAATCTGACGAAAACACCTAATGGCAAAATCTTCTAGGTAACCGCGTCCAACCATCCCCTTAACCATGCGCTCTCGAAATTTATGAATTAAGTCATTTTTGCGAAAAGTTGCCATTGCCCGGCGTAACTGATCTGCCTCTGAGCCACTAAACCCTGCAGCAACAATAGCTATCTGCATTGCCTGTTCTTGAAATAACGGCACACCAAGCGTGCGCTGTAATACCTGCTTTAATTCATCTGAAGGATAGGTTATTTTTTCATAGCCTGACCTGCGACGCAAATAAGGATGCACCATATCGCCCTGAATTGGTCCAGGGCGTACAATAGCTACCTGAACCACAAGATCATGAAAACATCTTGGCTGCAAACGAGGCAGCATAGACATCTGAGCACGCGATTCTACTTGAAACACACCAACAGACTGAGCCTTACATAACATATTATAGGTATTTATATCTTCTGCTGGAATGGAAGATAATGTAACCGCCAGATGATAATACCGCTTGAGCAAATCAAATGCGCGCCTAAGGCAGCTCAACATACCAAGCGCCAAAATGTCTACTTTCAAAAGGCCAAGTGCCTCTAAGTCATTCTTATCCCACTCAATGATGGTGCGCCCATCCATACTTGCAGGCCTAATAGCACATAAAGAATCCAATCTATCCCTGGCAATAACAAAACCACCAACATGCTGTGATAAATGCCTTGGAAAGCCATGTAACTGGCGAACAAGTTTTAATATTAATTGTAGCTTAGTATCTTCTGGATCTAATCCAGCAACATGTAATAATTCTGAATCATGGGAGGTTGATTTTACTCCCCATACTTGGGCTGACAAGGCTTGTTGTATATCCCGGCTCAGGCCAAATACCTTAGCAATTTCAATTAAGGCACTTCGTTTACGATAGGTTACAATACTGGCAGCAAGACCCGCTCTATGACGCCCATATTTATGATAAATATACTGGATGATTTCTTCGCGTCTCTCATGTTCAAAATCAACATCAATATCGGGAGGCTCTGCGCGCGCTTCACTAACGAACCTCTCAAATAATGGGCTGGATCTAGCGGGATCAACTGCTGTAATATCAAGGCAATAGCACACAGCAGAATTAGCTGCAGAGCCTCGCCCCTGACACAAAATATTCCGGCTACGGGCAAATCTTACAATATCAAATACTGTTAAAAAATAAGGGGCATAGTTTAACTTGGCAATCAAAGCCAATTCTTTTTTTAGGTAGCCATTTACCTCGTCTGGTATACCATCTGGATATCGTCTTTCTGCCCCTTGCCAAGTCTGATAAATCAACTCATCCATAACAGAACGTCCATTTGGTACAATTTCTTCTGGGTACTCATATGATAATTGCGACAGTGAAAAAGTGCATGCCTGTGCAACCTGACCTGCGGCCATAATTGCTTCTGGATATTTTGACCATAATCTAGTATATTCTGTGGTTTTCATAAGATGTCGCTCTGCATTACGAGACAAACCCCTACCTGCAGTTGCAAGTGTTTGTTTAGTGCGAATACAATATAAGACGTCTGCTAATGGACGACGTGAGGGATGGTGATATAGCGGAGCTGCTAAAGCAACAAAGCCAAGCCCTAGACGAGTGGCCAAACCTGACACATACTTCAGACGCTTTTTATCATTACCATCACGGTAAATAGCAGAGCCTAATAGTAGAGGGGCTGTTACAAATTTTTGAATTTTCTGGCACTGTCTAGCCACATAATTTTTAATTAATTGTGGAGCCTCAATAATAACAAAAACATCTGAGCCAAGACGTGCTAATTCACTTACATGAATATATAAATTTGCAGCTCTTTTTATGGCTGGTATATGGGCTAAAGCCATATTTACACGACTGAGAAGCTGACATAGTGATTCATAACCCGCACGGTTTGCTGCATAAATTATAACTTCTATCCTATCTTTTTCTACAGGCTGTTCTGATTGTTCTATCTGCTCAGAACAATCAATAATAAGTCGTACTCCACATAACAGCTTAACGGATTGTTCCATTGCAGATTGATGGGCGCGAACCAACCCAGAAATTGTATGATAATCTGCAATACCACAAGATGACCAACCTTCTGCTGCAGCTGTTTCAATCAGCTCATGTGGATGACTTGCACCACGCAGAAAACTAAAATTACTAATACATCCAAGTGCTACATAATCACCCTTCGCCTTATCTTGCTTATGCATCTTATACTCTATCTTGAGAGACATAGCCTAAGCAAAAAACCCATGTAAAAACCATTCCACGCTCTCTCCTCTTTCAGTAAGCCCTTCACGATAGACCCACAAGCGCTCTCCTGACTGTGTTTCCAGCCAATAATAATCTCTAGTTTTATCTGAATATTTACTGTTGTTTAAATATTTGGTGGCCTGTGTACTTTTTAGCCACCAAGATGGACCAATACGTTCTGGGCCTGTTGCTTGATATATCTGCCAATTTTGTTTGCGCCAACGTATCATTGAAGGTGGATGATCTGGTAACAAGGCAATTACATCCACTGGCACAGCCGGTATTAGCAAACTAAGTGGCCTAGCAGAAAAGGATATTAAATTAATATTATCTGATGTCTCTGATTCATCCTGTGATTGCCAATATGACAGGCTGTTAGATGCGTGAGTGTATGACTGTCTAATTTTTTGTTGCGCAGGCTGTACACTTTGTGCAAATTCTGGCTGCCAGCTATCTATGGGCTGTAATTGACGCACCTTATTGTGACCAAGGCGTGCTGTCAGATAATCAATTAAAGTATCTTTGCTATCATCCTTGTATAAGGTAGAATCAAATGCCTGATTAACTGGCAATCCAGCACTTAGTTTTTTAGCTTCAATCCAGCTATGTTCAATACCAAATTCAGCATCGATGTCTACTGCCAGATGTGCTGTAAGCCGATGCAGTAACGGTTCTGAACGGCTAGGACGAGATAGCGAGATAGTACGCCTTATGATAGTCGAATCTACCCGTTGTAAAGCAATAACAACATACCGGGTTAATAAATGACATTGCGCAAGCTGGATACAAATAAGATGTACTAAATCTGCTATCATTTTCTGAATGGCCTCAACACCAAGTAACGGCGTTAGATAATTCTTACTGGCCATTAGAGGTGTGGGTATTATAAGCGACTTTTGTAATTCACTTACATCACCAATGATTTGTCCCAGACGCTGTACTAAGTCAGGGCCAAATCGAGTTGTCAGGCTAATAGCAGAAATACTCGATAGCTGGTATATCTTCTCCAGACCTGCCTGCCTTAGGCCCGCTTCAATATCTGCTGAAATACGTAAAGAAGCAACTGGTAAAGGCCGTAATTTTTGGCGCAGAATAGTACGCTCATCACACGCAATAATAGGTCTGTTTTGTTGCAAGGTTGGTCTTACAAAGAATTCTGAAAAATGTGCAAAAGCCCAGGCAGCCCCATAAGTTGACGCTGCTGCTATCTGGGCCGATACGCTTATTTGGTTAAATTCTGTTTGTAAGGCATCACACATAGTAGCAATTCCGCCTACTAGATGGGTTGCACCTGTTACATTCATCCAAATTCCAAGGGATTCTGAATCAATGCCGGTGAGTGGGGTATAGCGCCATGCCCACTGACCAACTCTGGATAACCAGTTTTTTACAGCTATATCGTTATAGGAGCGAAAGTGACATGTTGGCAGAATGGCTTGTGCATCTGCAACAGACATATCTATCAAAATGCCAGCTTGTTTTGCTGTATGTGAAGCATAGCAAATTATTTGCTGTGTGTTAACAATATGGTAAATAGCAATAGTTGCATTTAACTGCCAGCCTTGTTGATGACAGGCTAGCCTGACTGGTAAATCATAAAACCATATATAGATAAATTCACTAGTAGAAGCTGACATAATATAATGGGTACCGTTCTATCAATAGCTGATATCATGAAACATGTGATACGAATTTGCATGTTGGTACCCGATAGCCGATTTGGGCATTAACAACTAGGCTGTGAGATAATCTGCCTGTTGAAAATTCCCAACTAAGATTGCCTGTCCAATGGCGCCCGGAACGTGTGCGAGATAATTTAACATGCCATGACGCACTATCATAAGAGCGATTATCTGATTCTGATAATATTTGCCTAACAGCTGTTGATACCTGCCAATAACTCTCAAAACCAGCCGCTGGAATTGTGCGTGCGGTTATGCCTGTCATAAGCGCTAAGACGTTACCCTGCTCTGCTGCAAGTTGTAGACGCCTAGCTGTTTTGCACCAAAGATCTGGACTGTTAGCTAACTGTACATAGTCTCCTATTACAGCAGCTATCTCGATTGCTTCTTCGCCATTTTGTCTAGCTGCGTTTAATGCCTCCTCCATTGCTGCCACACCACGCAATGGATGCAACTCGTCAACAAGAATAAGGCGTGCTGGTTCAATCCCTATTGCCGCTAATCCAGCACCATATAATATGCCATCAGAACTATTCAGATTAGTACACCAGACAATGTAGCCAGATGGTTTTTCATGCATAACTTTACGTAGAATTGCCAGTGTAAACCCGCGAACAGCCCCGGAATAACCAGAACCTGTAATAAGGTGAACTCTGCCAATAGTTAATCCACCATCCAGACAATCATCAATCTCAGATACATCTAAACTAATCACTTTTTGAGCTTTACTTGCAGAAAAATAATTTTGCCGTATCTCATTTTTTAATGTTTCAAACCTTTGCTGTTTATTCATTTAAAACCCTATTTTGTTCATGTTTTGTTCTTTTTTAAAAGTTTTGAATGATTCGGCAAACTGAGTCAATGAGACAATCTAATAAACTTACTAAAAATTACTTTGGGGATTGAAATGGGTCATATTCAGCAACCTTAGCATCATGACCTGACTTTGCTGAATGAAAACTAAGTGCCATTAATCCGCCGCCAAGCAGAAAAGAGCCTACTACGCCAGCAATTATTGCAATCCAGCCATGGATAGATAGGCTAATAGAGCCAAGCATTTGCCAAATATAAAAACCAGCGCAAACAGTAACAAGTCCAACTACTAAAAAACAAAACACTAATACACCCTGTTTCATATCTTATCCTTAAAGCTAAATCACTATAGACACATCACTTGTTTACAACTTATTCATACGAGTTGGAAAGAATTTTTCTGCCTTCAAGTATCAGATAACAAGAGACTTAATTTTACTATTGTGTCGAATTGAGATTATGTGAGGACGGTATCAAGATATATTTTTTTTACCTGTCGGCACACCAACTAGAGCTAACAAATGAATTTATTAAAAATCACTTCTACAGTTATGTTATAGCAATGATATGCGATAATACATAAATATAAAATTTTGTCAGAATTGGTATTTAAAAAGGAGCATCCACTCAATGGCCAATAAGGATTTGGATAGAGGAAGCAGAGCGCTTACACAAAAATCAAAGCGCTACTCTATTTTTTCTCTTGCCAGAAATGCTGCTAGTTACCATCAAAACTGGCAACAGGCTTGGCGCCATGCAGAACCAAAGTCTGCTTACGATGCTGTTATAATTGGTGGTGGCGGACACGGGCTTGCGACTGCATATTATCTAGCAAATATACATGGAATGACTAAAATCGCTGTGATTGAAAAGGGATGGCTAGGTGGCGGCAATACTGGCAGAAACACCACGATAATTCGCTCTAACTATATGTGGGACGAGTCAGCTGGAATTTATGAGCATGCCCTAAAATTATGGGAGGGGCTTTCACAGGACTTAAATTTCAACGTGATGTTTAGCCAGAGGGGAGTGCTTACAATTACCCACTCTGAGCATGAGCTAAAAGGCATGTCACGCAGGGTTCATGCAATCCGCTTAAATGGCATTGATTCAGATATACTAACTCCAGCAGAAATTAAAAAACGCGTGCCAACAATAAATATCAGTCCAGATATCCGCTATCCAGTGATGGGTGGGTTTGTTCAGAAGCGTGGGGGAACAGCCCGCCACGATGCGGTTGCATGGGGATATGCGAGAGCAGCTGATGATTTGGGTGTTGATATAATTCAAAATTGTGAAGTTATTGGTCTGCGCCGTAACGGAAGCCAAATAACCGGCATTGAAACAAGCAAAGGATTTGTCAAAACTCCCAAAGTTGGCTGCGTAGTTGCTGGGCATTCAAGTGTTGTTGCAGATATGGCAAATATTAGGCTTCCTATTGCTAGCCGTCCATTACAAGCACTAGTATCTGAGCCAATAAAACCAATATTAGACACCGTAATTATGTCTAATGCAGTTCATATGTATATTAGCCAATCTGACAAAGGGGAGATTGTACTAGGAGCTGGTGTTGATAAATATAACTCCTATGCGCAGACAGGATCCTGGCCTGTACCTGAACATATGGCAGCTGCTGCTGTAGATTTATTTCCCTTTTTATCACGCTTACGTATGTTACGTCAGTGGGGTGGCATTGTGGATACCTGCCCTGATGCCTCACCCATTATATCAAAAACAGACATAAACGGGCTTTATTTTAATTGCGGTTGGGGTACTGGTGGTTTTAAATCCACCCCAGGATCTGGTCATATTTTTGCAGATCTAATTGCCCATGACAGACCAAATTCTATTGCATTGCCTTATGGTCTAAAACGATTTGAGACTGGGTATCTAATTGACGAGCATGGAGCGGCTGGTGTTGCACATTAGATTTTTTTTGTTCGTTTGTTTTTTTGCCATCACTTTATTGTCAAAAGAGGGGGATAATTAAATGTTAAAAATTAAATGTCCTATCTGTGGCAACAGGGATGAAACTGAATTTAGCTGTGGCGGTGAGGCTCATATCGCACGTCCGCTTGTAGATAATAAACTGACCGACAAAGCGTTTAGCGAATATCTATTCATGCGAGATAACCCAAAAGGTATTTTTCTGGAGCGTTGGTGTCACACAAGTGGATGCCGGCGTTGGTTTAATCTTGCAAGAGATACTATTAGTCATGAAATAATAGAAGTTTACCCGATCGGACAAATGCCAAAAACAGCCAAAGGGAAAAAATCATATCAGGCTAACTGGAGACGTAGAAGCAAAGCCGAGGCAGCAAGCAAACCTGCCAAGAGGATAGTAAAATGAGCCCCAAGCAAAGTCACAGATTGCGTGCGAATAGCGGCGCTATTAATAGACAAAAATCAGTCCAATTCACTTTTGATGGTAAAAAATATACTGGCTTTGAGGGGGACACGCTTGCATCTGCATTGCTTGCGCATGGAATGCATCTAGTTGGCAGATCATTTAAATATCATCGACCACGCGGCATTTTTGGGTGTGGTAGCGAAGAGCCAAACGCGCTAATTCGGGTAATACACCCCTCCAATGCCGAACCAAATCTAAGAGCAACGCAACTAGAGATATATGACGGTCTTGTCGCTGAATCACAAAACCGATTTCCAAGCCTAAAAATTGACTTCTTGTCCGTTAATAGCTTTTTTGCACGATTTTTTCCTGCTGGCTTTTACTATAAAACTTTTATGTGGCCAGCGTCGCTCTGGATGTTTTATGAGAAGTTCATTCGCCAAGCCGCAGGTCTTGGCAGGGTCTCCAAAGACCATCACGACCCAGATAGGTATGAGCATAAATATGCCCATTGCGATCTATTGGTAGCTGGCGGCGGTGCATCTGGATTGCAAGCTGCTTTGGTTGCAGCAAATTCTGGCGCTAGAGTTATCATTGCAGACGAGCAATCAGAATTAGGTGGTTGGCTTCTTACAGATAATAATTTCAATATTGACCAAAAACCAGCGATGGATTGGGCTAGCAATGTTATAAAAAAACTGCGTTCGATGCCAAATGTTAGCTGTCTGGTGCGCACAACTGTTGCTGCTAGCATGGATGATAATTTTATCCTCATGGCTGAGCGAGTTACAGAGCATTTAAGTATTAAAGAAGCGCATCTGCCAAAACAGCGACTGTGGAAACTACGTGCAGCTAAAGTAATATTAGCGACAGGTGCTATAGAACGTCCTCTTATATTCTCTGGAAATGATCTGCCAGGGATCATGCTCTCTTCTGCTGCTCGAAGCTATATCTTTCGATATGATGTACTTGCTGGCACACGGGCAATTATTTTTACCAATAACGATGATGCCTACTATACTGCGCTTGCAATACATCAAGCAGGTGGGTTTGTAAGATGTGTTGTTGATTTAAGAGACAATCCAAAATCACAAATAATCACAACTTTGCGTAAATTAGGCATTGATGTTCGAACCGGTCATGCTGTAACAGCAGCGCATGGAACACTACACGTCGCATCTGTGGATATTGCCAAATATGACACTGAAAACGGAGCTCCAACCCTAGATGCTGTTCACATGGATTGTAATTTTTTAGCTATGTCTGGTGGTCTTAACCCTGTTGTACATCTTCACTCTCAGCGCAAGGGAAGACTTATTTGGGACGACCGAACATCATGTTACCGCCCTGAAAATAAGTCAGATGAATGGGTTTCAATCGGTTCTGCTAACGGAACTTTTCAGCTTGGCAGAGCATTATCCGAGGCAACAAAAGTGGCAAGCTCGGTGATAACAAAACTCACAAGCGAAAATAAGGGGATTATGTTACAAGAAACAATTGCGATACCTCAAACAGAAGAAAATAAGCAAAACTGGACCCCTCTTCCTGTATGGTTAGTGCAATCAGGTCAGCCTTATATTTCGGACAAAACTGCGTTTGTTGATTTTCAAAATGATGCAACAGCTGCTGACATTAAACTCGCAGTAAGAGAGGGTTATCATTCGGTTGAACATGTAAAAAGATATACGACTACCGGCATGGCAACGGACCAAGGTAAAACCTCGAACATCAATGCCATTGGGATTCTAGCAAATACTTTGAATAAATCGATAGCCGAGACAGGAACAACAACCTTTCGCCCACCTTATACGCCAACAAGTATTGGTGCTATAGCAGGAAGGAACATCGGCAGTTTATTTGCTCCAGTGAGAACAACTAGAATGCATAGCTGGCATAAAGCTAACGGGGCAACATTTGAGCATGTTGGGCAGTGGATGCGTGCGTGGTATTATCCACGAGAAGAAGAGGACTTCCAGCAAACAATTAATCGTGAAGTGCATGCCACCAGACATTATGCAGGTTTACTTGACGCATCCACACTCGGAAAAATAGACGTCAAGGGACCTGATTCTGCAGAGTTTCTTAACAGGGTTTATACAAACAACTTTGCTACTTTGCCGATAGGAAAATCACGATATGGGCTTATGCTAAAAGAAGACGGTATGGTATTTGATGACGGGGTTACTACTCGCCTTTCAGAAGATCATTTTTATATGACAACAACCAGCGGAGGTGCTGCTGGGGTACTTGCATGGCTTGAAGAACTCCTTCAAACAGAATGGCAAGATCTAAAAGTTTACTTAACTTCTGTGACAGAGCAATGGTCTGTTGCCTCTCTATCTGGGCCTAACGCAAAATCTATTCTTAAAGCTTGTATGAGTGAAGATAAGACTGTTGTAGATGATTTTCCATTTATGACGATGAAAGATACATTTATCGCGGGGATCCCAGCACGTATTTTCAGAATATCCTTTACCGGAGAGATGGCATTTGAAATCAATGTTCCTGCAAGATATGGACTTGCTTTATGGTCTTATCTAATGCGCGTTGGAAAGGAATTTAAACTTACTGCTTATGGAACTGAGGCTATGCATGTTCTACGTGCGGAAAAAGGATTTATAATTGTTGGTCAAGAAACAGATGGCACTGTAACTCCATATGATTTGGATATGCATTGGATTGTTTCCAAGAAAAAAGCTGATTTTATAGGAAAACGTGCATTAGAGCGCTCATCGATGAATGAGCCTCAAAGAAAACAGCTTGTAGGTTTGCTCACCGATGATCCAAATAAAATTATTCCAGAAGGAGCGCATGCTGTATTAGATCCAGATCAGAAAATGCCGATATCGATGCTAGGACACGTATCTTCATCTTACTATTCACCTAATCTTAAGCATTCGATTGCAATGGCTCTACTGAAAGGTGGATTAAACCGAAAAGGACAGACAGTCTATATTCCCATGTTAGACGGACAGGAACCAATAAAGGCGAAGATTGTTGACCCCATCTTTTTCGACAAACAAGGAGATAGGCTCCGTGGCTAAAATATCCACTCACATGGCTATTGGTAATTCTGCTCTTAGTAATAGAACGTTACCAATCATTAAAAAACCAGAATCTTTAAAAACAACTCAAATTGAATTATCTGAAATACGCCACTTAGGAAAACTAAATATACGCTGTGCTTCTAAGACTAGAGATACGGTAGGCAGGCTAACTCAATGTAATCTGTCTTTGCAACCAAATCAGTCAAATGGCAAGGCTGAGCGTATCGCATTATGCTTGGGGCCAGATGAATATTTGATTCTTGCAGAGCAAGGAAGTGAAGTTCAATTAGAGAAAACTTTAAACTCAAGTGATATCATCAAACAAATTTCTGTAACAAACGTGTCAGATGCGCTTTGTGCTTTGTCACTTTCCGGGGAAAAAGTGCGCGACCTCTTATCAAAGGGATGTGCTATCGATTTGCATCCAGACAGCTTTAGCAGAAATCAATCTGCACAATGCGATCTCGCGCTAGCCAACGTCATATTGATATGTCTGGAGGAGGATGAATTTATCTGCATCTGCCGAACCAGTTTTGCTGAATATGTTTTAGATTGGTGTCTCGATGCTGGATTTGAATATGGCATTTCTGCCAGCGCTGGTTCTGACTAGCACAATTAATAATCAGAATCAGGGAGCGCTTCTTTACGCTGCTCAATAAATGCTCTAAGTGCCTCGTCAGTGCTCAAATCAATATCTGGTGCCTTATAGTTATCAAGCATTTGTCGTGCTTTATTCCTAGCCCTTAATTCTGCATCTTGTGCGCCTTCTGAAGACCATTGCTCATAAGTGCTATAATCTGCCATTGAAGAACGCCAGAACGCCGTTTCAAAATTCGCTTGCGTGTGATCGGAACCAAGGAAATGCTGACCAGGTCCTATCTGCTTTAACGCATTTAATGCCAATCCGTTTTCAGAAATATCAATTCCAGAAACAAGACTGTTCATCATGGTTAGCTGGTCTGAATCTAGCACAAGCTTAGCAAAATCCGACACTAGCCCACCTTCAAGCCATCCAGCTGAGTGAAGTACAAAATTTACACCCCCCATCACGGTTGGAAGGATAGTATGTGCTGATTCGTATGCTGCTTGTGCATCTGCTGACTTTGCGGCTGTAAGAGAGCCACCAGATCTAAACGGAACTCCAAGCCGGCGAGCAAGCTGTGCACATCCATACAACACTTTTGCTGGCTCTGGTGTGCCAAATGTGGGCGCACCTGTTTGCATCGAAATAGAGCTAGCAAAGCTTCCAAATATAACTGGGACGCCTGGATTTAACACTTGAGTTAATGCTATTCCCGACATCGCTTCTGCAAGAATCTGAGTAAGCGTTCCTGCCACCGAGACAGGTGACATTGCCCCTGCCAATATAAATGGCGAGACTATGCATGCCTGTCCTGCACGTGCATAGACCTTCAAAGCACCTAGCATGGTATCATCCCAAGTCATAGGGGAGTTTGCATTAATAAGAGACACTAATACGCAATTATTCTCAACGAACGATTCCCTAAATAACAAGCGTGCCATGGCCACTGTGTCTTCTGCTCTAGATGGGGCAGTAACAGAACCCATAAATGGTTTATCCGAGTAACGAATATGTGCATAAACCATTTCCAGATGACGTTTTGTGACTGGCAAATCAACCGGCTCACAAAGGGTACCTCCAGAATGATGCAACCCTGGCAACATATAAACCAATTTTACCATATTAATAAAATCTTCAATTTCAGCGTATCGTCTCTCTCCGTCAAGCCCCCGGACAAAGGGTGGCCCATAAACAGGAGCAAAAACAATGTTGTCACCGCCAATTTTAACTGACCTCTCAGGATTTCTTGCATGCTGAGTGAATTGACTTGGCGCTGTTGCCGCAAGTTCTCTTGCTAGTCCTTCAGGAAACCTTACTCTGGTTCCATCGACATCGCATCCAGCATTCTTTAATAACGTTAAAACTTCTAGGTCATCTCTAAATTCAATACCTATTTCGCTTAAGACAACGTCAGCGTTTGCTTCTATTAACTCCGCTGCCTCATCATTAAAAATATCAATCGGCGGAATATTGCGGGTTATATAAGCTTGAGTTTCTTGCTGACTACTCTCACGAGCCAACCGCCTAGCAGCTCTGCCACCTCCGCGCCTCGATGGTTTGTGACTATCTTGCTGTGTCATAAGCTCTTCCTATTTTTTAAGCTCTTAGCCTTGCATTTTTAGGGTCAAATGGGCTTTCTTCTATCACCTCAGCAGCATATTTTTTACCCAATATATCAATCTCTAACAATGTACCAATAGCCGAAGATTCTGGCTTTACCATTGCTAAGGCAATTGAAAAGCCAACCCTGAACCCATATCCACCAGATGTAGCACGACCAACCAGCTTTCCACCATTATAAATCGGGTTGCCCCCTATTACATCTGCATCAGTTGTTTCCCGAACATGAAGCGTTACAAATTGATTATTAGCCTCTTTTTCTTTGGATAAAACCAAGCCCTCACGACCAAGAAAATCAGGTTTATCTAGTTTGACAAACCTATGAAGACCTGACTCAAAGGCCGAATATTCAATACTCATTTCAGTACCTACCATACGATAAGATTTTTCAAGACGCATCATATCCATTGTTCTGATTCCAAATGGCTTTACGTTGAATTCTTTTCCTGCAGCAAATAAAGCATCAAAAATGTGGTTTTGATATTCAATGGGATGATGCAATTCCCATCCTAGTTCACCAACAAAGTTAACTCTAGAAGCAATCGTAGGCGCATATCCAACATCTATCTTCTTCGCTGTAAGCCATTTAAACGCCTCGTTTGACATATCTGTTGTTGTGATACGCTGCAATAGCTCACGTGATTTAGGTCCAGATACTACTAATACACCTATGCTATTGGTAAGGTCTGTGAATTGCACACTGCCATCTGTTGGCATTTGTTTTTTTAGACAGTCATGATCAAGTCGTTGAGCTGAGCCTGCTGATACAAGATAAAAACTATCCTCTTTTTCTTTCATGATGGTAAATTCGGAATGCACTCCACCGCCGACAGACAAGTAATGCGCCAGAATTATTCTTCCCTTATTTTTTGGCAGTTTATTGGCGATCATTTTATTAAGAAAGGCCTCTGCTCCGGAGCCAGATATGCGACATTTACCAAAGGCTGACATATCAAGCACACCAACATTTTCGTTTACATGCTTAACTTCATTTCCAACATGCTCAAACCATTTAGATCTTCTAAATGACCAGTCATCATATCGTGCCACCCCTTCTGGTGCAAACCAGTTAGCGCGCTCCCATCCGAATTTCTGACCGAAAACAGCACCCATATTTTTTAATCTGTCATAACAGGGTGACGTGCGAAGCGGCCTGCCAGCCGGACGCTCCTCATCTGGAAAGTGGGTAACAAAAACATGCGCATAGGCTTCTTCATTTTTGACAGCAAGATAGCTTTTGGTGGCATAATCTCCAAATCGTCTTGGCTCAACCCCATTCATATCAATTGATGGCTCACCCTCTACAATCCATTCTGCAATTTGGAAACCAGCACCTCCCGCAGCAGTAATGCCAAAACTATGCCCCTCACTAAGCCAGAAATTTGGTACATCCCAGGCAGGGCCCACAATTGGGTTTCCATCTGGTGTATAAGCAATCGCACCGTTGTAAACTTTTTTAACGCCCACTTCTCCAAATGCGGGAACGCGGTGAATAGCAGATTCGATGTGCGGCATTAAACGCTCCAGATCTTCCTGAAACAACTCATATTCGCTGTCACCATCTGGGCCGTTTGGATAGCAGACCGGAGCTCCAACTTCATAGGGGCCAAGAATTAAGCCCCCATTTTCTTCTCTCATGTACCAAGAGCCATCAGACTCACGAAGCACGCCCATCTCTGGTAATCCCAGTTCTTGCCTCTTCTGAATTTCGGGGTGCGGTTCTGTTACGATATATTGATGTTCAACTGGAATAACAGGGATATCAAGACCAACCATAGCCCCTGTCTTCCTTGCAAAGTTTCCTGTTGCGGACACAATATGTTCTGCAATTATATCGCCTTTATCTGTCTCCACGCACCATTCAGCTGCTGCAGTTCTGGTAATAGATAAAACAGTTGTGTTACGATTTATCTCTGCACCTAAATCACGTGCTCCTTTGGCTAATGACTGGGTGAGGTCTGCAGGCTGGATATAGCCATCTCCTGGATTACGGATAGCGCCAATCAAACCATCTTTAACTGCGAGCGGCCAGATTTCGATAACTTGTTCTGGTGTAAGTACCTCAACATCTATGCCTATCGTGCTTGCAACACCTTTATATTGCATATACTCATCCATTCTGTCCTGATTATCTGCAAGCCTGATATTGGAGACTTGAGAGAGTCCTGGATTAAGGCCCGTCTCAGCCTCTAATGTACGATATAGCTCAAGCGCATATTTATGAAGCTGACCTACAGAATAAGACATGTTAAATAATGGAAGCAGGCCAGCGGCATGCCATGTCGACCCGGAGGTAAGCTCTTTGCGCTCTACAAGCACACAATCGTTCCATCCTTTTTTAGCAAGATGGTATAAAGTGCTGACACCGACAACACCGCCTCCTATCACAACCACACGTGCATGTGTTCTCATATCCGCAACTCCCCAGATGCCAGCTCCTTCAGAGCCTTAAATAAACTTTGATTTTATTTTATACATAATAAATTAAACAATTTCGGGGCATAGCAAATCGCTTCAATACGACCTTGAATACCATAAATCAGGCAATTAAACTGATAGGCGGGTTATCACGCCTCCCAACTTTAACTAAAATCCTGTATATAGTTAGATGAACAATGTCTTTTAAGGATTAAGCCGAGTTGAATTCCAGGCGCCTTCAGCGTCTTGTTTTAACTGAAATCTATCATGAAGTCGGTAAGCACCATCAGCCCAAAATTCAATTTCGACTGGCTTTATTATAAAACCTCCCCAATGTTCTGGGCGAACCACAGTTTCACCAGCGAATTTCTTTTCATATTCAGCAACATTGCGGCTTAATTCGGCTCGTGTATTAAGTGGCTGTGATTGATTAGATGCCCAAGCACCAATTTGGCTTCCTCTAGCTCTAGTCGCAAAATACGCATTACTCATGGAAGGGCTGATTTTATCAACGTTACCCACAATTCTTACCTGCCGGCGAAGAGATTTCCAATGCAAGCAAGCTGCCGCCTTTTTAGTGGTTATGAGTTCTAGGCCCTTCCGGCCTGTATAATTCGTAAAAAAAATAAACCCATCCTGTGACCATTGTTTCAATAATACAATTCGCACAGAAGGCATTCCATCCTTATTTACAGATGCAATCGCCATCGCATCTGGGTCATTAACCTCGCTAGCCTCAGCTTCTTTATACCATTCATCAAACAACACAAACGGATTTTTATCAAGTGTATCGTTATGAAGAACCCCTTCTTGAATTTTGCTCATAACTTGCTCTCCACTACTCAGGGATAATCAGTGTTTCCAAAACATGTTCATGTTTCATGTTAGCTCAATCGCTAGTTATTATTTAGAGTGCTGTTTACCTATTTCAACGATGCAAATACTGGATGCCATACTATTGCCATAAATAGAATCATAATTATATATCAAATTGTATTTAACCAAGAAGTAAACTCAATGGAGTAATTTGGATGAACAAAGCGATATATTTTTCGGCAACTGCGTTAATTTTTTTAAGCTCTGGTTCGGTTAGCGCTAATACTTCTTCTGAAACTGTTTTGGGAGATGTTATAAGTGTCATTGAAAGAACGCGCGAAGTAATTAGGCAAACCCCACTAACAGAGCGTGTATGTGAAGATAAAGATGTGCCTGTCTACGGCAGTAGTGGACAACAGAAAAACGATCTTGGATCCATGATTATAGGTGGGATTATTGGCTCTGCTATTGGAAATAAAATGTCAGATTCTGAAGGAGCAGGTGCTGCAGGCACCGTTGCCGGCGCTATAATTGGCAAAACGACAGCAGATGAAGCAAATAAAAAAAGCCAAGAAATAGTGGGCTATAACAGAACACGTTCATGTAAAAATGTAAAAACAGTAACTCAGGAAACAATTCAAGAAGTTATTGGATACCGACTAACAATAAATGTTGACGGCAATATCATTGATATTAACACACAAACAAAGTATCTTCCTGGAAGTCAAATTATGGTTACAAAAACAACAAATTATTCGGTTCAATAAGCACAAATAGGAATTGTTTAAGTATATGAGTGGTTGTGGCCTTATTTAGTTTTACTGTAAATAGATAGTTTTATAATATTGGTTACTATCTTATGATTATAAATATAAAATTAAAAACTAAAGTGAGGCTTAGGCAGATATAATGAACAACTCACAGGGAATATTAGCAGGTAAAAAAGGCCTGATAATGGGTGTCGCCAACAACCGTTCGATTGCATGGGGCATAGCATCAGCAGCAGCCGCTCAAGGCGCAAACCTAGCATTTAGCTACCAAGGTGATGCACTTAAAAAAAGGGTGGAGCCACTTGCCCAGTCTATTGGCAGTAACCTTGCGCTGGAATGTGATGTGACTAGCGAAGAATCAATGGACTCTTTATTCTCAAAATTAAAATCCGAATGGGGAGGCCTTGATTTTTTTGTTCATGCGATTGCCTACTCTGATAAAGAGGAATTAACCGGATTATATCTTGATACAAGCCGGGATAACTTTAATCGTACAATGGATATCTCGGTATATTCTTTTACGGCACTTGCCAGACGCGCTGCTGAAATGATGAATGATGGTGGCGCGATGTTAACTTTGACCTATTATGGGTCTGAGCGTGTGATGCCTCACTATAACGTAATGGGCGTTGCAAAGGCGGCACTTGAAGCCTCTGTTCGGTATTTAGCTGTTGACCTTGGCGGGCGCAATATTCGGGTAAATGGTTTATCAGCTGGTCCCATGAAAACATTAGCGGCTTCAGGTATTGGCGATTTTCGATATATTTTAAAATGGAATGAATATAATTCCCCCTTAAAACGCAATGTGACTTTAGATGATGTTGGTGGTGCTGGATTATATTTGCTATCACCTCTCTCCTCTGGAGTGTCTGGCGAAACCCACCATGTGGATTGCGGATATCACGTTGTTGGCATGAAAGCTGTGGATGCACCTGACATATCTGTTGTGAAATCAGATGACTGATAACAGGTTCGGAAAACTATTTTCCTTTACCAGTTTTGGTGAAAGCCATGGCCCTGCAATTGGGTGCGTTGTTGATGGGGTCCCACCAAGGCTTAACCTTAAACCAAAAGACATTCAACCTTATTTAGACCGAAGAAAGCCTGGACAAAATCGTTTTGTAACGCAGCGCAAAGAAGCAGACGAGGTGGAAATATTATCTGGTGTTTTTGAGGGTATGACAACCGGAACCCCTATTTGTCTGTTAATTAAAAATACAGATCAGCGCTCAAAAGATTATGGTGATATTGCAAAACAATTCAGGCCAGGTCACGCTGATTATACCTATTTTGAAAAATATGGCGTTAGAGATTATCGCGGTGGCGGTCGGTCATCTGCACGCGAAACAGCTGTAAGAGTTGCAGCAGGGGCGATTGCAGATATTGCGTTATCTAGAATATTAGGGGATTCTTATAAAATAAAAGCCAGCGTTGTCCAAATTGGGCCTCATAAAATAAATGCTGATAGGTTTGATGAGAATGAGATTGATAATAACCCATTTTTCTGCGCCGATGCACAAGCAGCTATTGAATGGGCAAATTATCTTGATGATATTCGCAATAAAGGATCTTCGGCAGGTGCTATTCTGGAAGTAATAGCAACAGGTATTCCGAGTGGTATTGGACAGCCTCTCTATGGCAAGCTTGATTCAGAAATCGCATCTGCAATGATGTCTATTAATGCGGTCAAGGCGGTTGAAATAGGCGCTGGATTTTCATTGTCTGAGGTGCCAGGGGAAGTTGCTGGTGACGAGATGCAAATATCAGACGGCAGAGCTGAATTCTTATCCAATAATGCTGGCGGAATTTTGGGGGGAATATCGTCAGGCGCGCCAATAACAGCTCGTATTGCTATCAAGCCTACATCATCTATTTTAACGACTCGTAAATCCATAGATACAGATGGAAACAATGTTGAATTGATGACAAAAGGGCGGCATGATCCGTGTGTTGGTATTAGGGGTGTTCCCGTAGTTGAGGCCATGTTGGCCTGTGTTCTGCTTGATCTTTTAATGCGCCATCATGCTCAGACTACTATTTTACCTGATGGATAAAAAATAGTTACTGAAAGGCTGCTACCACAGTTTCGCAGTTTCCATCAGGGCCCTCAATAGGGGATGGAAAAATGCCTCTAATGTGCCACCCTTGCTCTTGTAAAAAGCTACATATAGAGTTCTCTGCCAGATTTCTGGCATTTTCATCACGTACAATACCTCCTTTACCAACAAAGGCTTTTCCAACCTCAAATTGCGGTTTAATAAGCGCTAATAAATCCGCCTTCTCTGAAGCGAGTGCTAATGCAGCAGGAAGCGCCAGTTTCAAAGAGATAAAAGAGACATCACATACGATTATCGAAGGTGGTTTATCGATTATATTTTCATTAAGCTGTCTTGCATTTGTCTTTTCAAGATTACGCACTTTAGGGTTTTTTCTGATGGTTTCGGCTATCTGGCTATGCCCGACATCCACCGCATAAATGATAGCGGCCCCTCGTTGGAGCAACACATCTGTAAACCCTCCTGTGCTTGCTCCAAGATCAAGGCAAATTTTGTCTGCTATCTCGACTTCCTTGAAATAATCTAGTGCTGCTGCTAATTTAAGTCCTCCTCTGCTTACATAACCCAGAATATCTGTATCTAGTGATATAAGCGCATCTGCTCTAATCAACTGGCCTGCCTTCTTAACCAGTTTTCCATCTACCATGACAGACGAATTTAAAATAATATCACGCGCTTTTTGCCTGCTTGGCGCTAAACCGCGAGCAACCATAACAATGTCAACACGTTGTCTTTCACGAATGTGCACTATTTGCCATATTAATATTATCAGAAATCAGGCTCTCCGCCTGCTTTAAAAGGCTGATAGCGTCTAGACCAACACTTTCAAGCTGAAAATCACGTTCTGCATGATCTATTACGCGGTCTGGCAGTGTAGCCGCACGCACCTTAAAATGCGAATCCATATGACCTGTATTTACAAGATACTGCATTACCTGAGCTGCAAACCCGCCTGTTGCACCTTCTTCAACGATAAGCAATGCTGAATGAGTCTTACATAACTTATCTAATAGATCCGTATCTATTGGTTTCGCAAATCGGGCATCAACAAGCGTGCAATTCGTACCCTTATTAGACAAGCGAGTAATCACCTCTTCACAGGTTGCAAGCATAGTTCCGATGCTAACAATAGCCAGGTTTTCTCCTTCACAGATGACACGCGCCTTGCCAATAACAAGCGTTTCAGGTTTTTCTGGAATCAGCACCCCTGTTCCTGTGCCACGTGGGTATCTCACTGCTATGGGCCCATAATCATACATTGCTGCCGTATGTGTCATATGCGCAAGTTCGGCCTCATCTGAAGGGCACATAATTGTCATGTTCGGAAGGCACGAAAGATACGCAAGATCGTATATACCGGCATGTGTGGCGCCGTCCGCCCCAACAAGTCCTGCTCTATCAATCGCAAATCTTACCGGCAGATTCTGCAAACAAACATCATGAATTAGCTGGTCATATCCACGTTGAAGAAAAGTTGAATATATTGCACAAAATGGTCTCATTCCCTCGGTTGACATACCAGCTGCAAAGGTTACGGCATGCTGCTCTGCTATCCCTACATCGAACACCTGATTTGGGCAGGAGTTGGCCATTTTGTTTAGCCCCGTTCCAGATGGCATCGCAGCAGTAATTGCTACGATTTTTTTATCTTTTTCGGCAAGACTGGTTAGCGTATCTGCAAATACGGATGTATAACTTGGCAAATTACCTGCTGATTTCTTCTGCTCACCTGTAATAATGTCAAATTTTGGTACTGCATGATATTTCTCACTATTCGAAGCTGAGAACGGATGACCTTTACCTTTTTCTGTTACGACATGCATCAGTACTGGACCTGTTAT